>JAACDY010000092.1 GCA_009936675.1 Bacteroidota bacterium | reverse complement strand
TTTGGTATTCATCACCATGCTTGCTTTGAACGTAAGTAAGGAAGTTTTAGATGGATTTGGCCAGATGTATGAAAAAATTAGTGATGCCAATTCTAGGGTGGATGAAAGTAACGATGCAATTTTCGAAAATATCGAGATCAATGCCAAAGAAAAAGGAGGCAAATGGGTCGGTCATTTGAGAACTGCGAAGCAGATCAAAGAAGAATCAGATGCCTTTTATTCAAGGATTACTGAGATCATGACACAGATTACCGAAAAGCAAAGAGAAAAAGATCCTGAGTTGAAAGAATACGCTCAAATGGATAAAGGAGAGGCTCTCGATGTAATCTTTTTTAAGGAAGGATCAGACAAAGAGGCTGCAGAGTTCATCGACATGATCAATGAATACAAAATGCACGTGATTCAAGTATTTGGTAGTCAATATCCCGAATACATTGAGATGGTCGAAGCTCGTTTTTTCACGGGTGACGAAAATGGAAATATTCAAAATAGAGACGGAATCGATGAGAAATGGCTTAATGCTAATTTTCAAGGTTTCCCTCTTGTTTCCTCACTGGCAAAATTTGCCATGATGCAAAACGATATCCGTCAAACCGAACATGATGTGTTTGCAACATTGATGGGTAAGGAGCTTAAAATGTCTTCGAGCGTAAACGAGTCTAACTACATAAGCTTGTTAAAAACCGAGAAAGGTGCTTATTATCAAGGGGAAACTTTTGATGGAAGTATTGTATTGGGAAGAAAGGGTGGAGCGCAGAATCCCAACAGCGTGGACCTTAAAATAGATGGAAGACCCCTTCAGGAAAAAGACTATGACCTTATCGCAGGAGGAATCAAGCTTAAGGTTTCTGCTGGGAGTCCCGGTGATCATGAAATCAAAGGGAATTTGATATTCCTTAACGAAGGTGTTGAGTCGAAAATCCCCGTAAATCAATCATTTGCGGTAATTTCAAAACCCAACTCTGCATTAATTTCTGCCGACAAGATGAATGTGGTTTACAGAGGAGTCGAAAACCCCATGACCATTTCCATACCTGGTATTCCAGACAACAAAGTATCCGCTTCTGCACCTGGACTTAGAAAGCTCAGGGGGAGTAAGTACAACATGATACCTGGTAAAGGAAGAGAAATTAAGATTTCTGCCAGTGGAACTTTGCCCGATGGACAAAGGGTTTCAACCACAACTAAATTTAGAATTAAGGACATCCCTGCTCCCCAAGGAACTGTGAGAAAACAAACTGGATCGGTAACCATTCCCAAGTCCAGTTTGGAGATTTCCAGTATCGGAGCAGTATTGGAGGATTTTGACTTTGATATTACCCTCAAAACGGTAAGTTTTAAATTCAAAGTTCCGGGACAACCCACCATCAGTATCAATGGAAACAAACTGGATTCCAGAGCTAAAAGTGCTCTCAGAAGAGCCAAAGCTGGTCAGTCTGTTCAAGTTTTTGATATTAAAGTGGTTAACCCTAAAAATCCATCTTATAAATTCAAGAAAATTTCACCTGTAATTTGTCAGTTGGTCAACTAATTCTTTAAGTCATGAGCCGAGCTTTAAAACTGTTTTCATTAATCATCTTAACCCTAGGGGGAATCAATTCTTCCTGTGGACAAGCCAATCTGTTGAACGCCAGAGTGCCTCAAGATGTTGGAAACCTTAATGACCAACAGAAAGAAGCTAATGATGAAACACCCTTGGCTTATGGTTTTGTTGATGATCGAGATGTGATGTGGTCTAAGACCGTTTGGGAAATTATCGATTTGGATGAAAGGGTAAACTTCCCGTATTATTATCCGACCGATACCCTTAATTTAGGTCCCGACAGAAGATCTCTTTTTGATGTACTTAAAAAGAATTTGAGTAATAGCAATATCAAGGAAGTTTATAAATCTGCTTATTTTCAGGAAAAACTCACCTATGAGGAAATCCAGGAACGACTGGTAGCGGTTGACACTACCGATGCAGGCTATGAACAATTTAATGCAGATGGCTTTGTTGACCCACAGTTTATTGAGCGAAGACGAATTACTGCTGCCGAAATCAGACAATATAAAATAAAAGGTACATGGTATTTCGATAAGCGACTCGGCGAACTTAAATATCGACTGCTTGCCGTTTGTCCGGTTGCACCTGATGTTGCTGTTAAGACCCTGGCCGGTGAGGAAGAGGATTTGGTTGAACTCTTTTGGGTTTGGTTTCCAGATGCAAGGACATCTCTAAATACAAGCAAGGTGTTCAACAGTAGGAATGCCTCCCAGCGCATCACCTACGATCATATGCTGAATTCCAGAAGGTTTAATTCGACCATCTATAAGGAAGAAAATGTGTATGAGGACAGAGAGGTGAAAGATTACATCTATGAGGATGCCTTAAGGATGCTACTGGAATCTGAAAGGATTAAATCTGTCATTCGAGATTACGAACAAGACATGTGGAACAACTAATTTGAAATTCCTATAAATTTAAAGCGTTATCATATGATAACGCTTGTTTTATTTATAATAATACTATGATTTAAATAATCCTTCATCATTAAAGGTGACATCTGACCCCAAAAAATAATAAAATTAACATATGAAGGTAGATACATTAATCGTTGGTTTTGGTATTGCTGGTTTCAATTACGCGGAGCAATTGCGCAGCCAAAAGAAAAGTTTTATCGTCATGGCTCCGGATGAAGAAAGTGCTTCTCACCTTGCCGCAGGTATTGTCAATCCTACAGTTTTAAAACGTTTTAATCCCGTCTGGAAAGCAGCGGCTTTTTTAGAGTATGCACTTCCCTTTTATTCCAATTTAGGGGAACAGATTCAAACCCAAGTCATGAATCTATTGCCCATTTACAGAATCTTTAATAGTATTCAGGAAAAGAATGATTGGGGTGTTGCAGCTTCAAGAATTTCACTCGAAAAGTATTTGAACAAACAATTGATTTCCGAGGATCAATTCCCAGAGGTCAGAGCCCCATTCGCTTTCGGTGAGGTGATCCAAAGCGCTAGAGTGGATACCAAAAAGCTATTGAGTCACTACATCCAAAAAATTATCCCCAATCAATTCCTGTCAGAAAAATTTGACCACAAGACCATGACCCACGGGGAATGGATTGGATATAAAGACATCCAAGCCCGTCAGATTGTATTTTGTGAGGGGTATCATGGAATTGAAAACCCCTACTTTAACTATTTGCCACTGATTGGATCAAAAGGACAAATCCTTATCATTAAATGCGATCAACTCACCGAGGAAGTTATTTTTAAAGGTCCCATTTTTCTATCCCCGATGGGATACAAGACCTTTTGGGTTGGTGCAACTTTTGAACGAGAAGACAAGACCACCCGGGTTTCGGAAGAAGGAAAAGCGTGGTTGCTTAACAAGTTGAAACAATTTTTAAAACTTCCTTTTGAAGTTATAGAACACAAGGCTCAAATTAGAGCGACAGTTGTTGACAGGAGGCCATTATTGGGCAGGCATCCCCAACACCAAAACGTATACCTTCTCAACGGTGTGGGCACCCGTGGAGTTCTTATGTCTCCATTGTTGTCCAAATGGCTTTTTCAGTTCATAGAGAATAATATAAAACTCCCTCTCGAGGCTGATATAAAACGTTTTGAAAAACAGTATTTTCGCAACTGAATAATTGAATCATGCTTGATGTTCAAAATTTAGGAGTTTCTTTCGGAGGAGAGGTGCTTTTTGAAAACCTATCCTTTAGGATTGGAAGGGGGGATCGGATTGGTCTGATCGGAAAAAATGGAGCCGGTAAAAGTACTTTTCTCAAATTATTGGCCGGAGAAAATAGTCCTTCGGTTGGGGGCATGTCTCTTGAAAAAAATGCTACAATTGGATACCTACCCCAAGAACTGGAAGTGGAAAATCATAGGACCGTTTTGGAGGAAACCTTTCAAGCTTTTCCAGAAATTTTAAAAAACCAATCCCGACAAGACGAAATCAGTGAATTGCTCAATACCCGAACCGATTACGAAAGTGACAACTACCAGGAACTCATTCAAGAGTTGAGTGATTTGGGGAGTGCATTTGAAGTTTTGGGAGGTTATCAATACAAAGCCCAATCTGAAAAAATATTGGCAGGCCTCGGCTTTACTACAAGAGATTTTGATCAATTGACAGGCACCTTCTCTGGAGGCTGGCGGATGCGTATCGAATTGGCAAAAATACTGCTCAAATCTCACGATCTTCTTTTGCTGGATGAGCCAACCAATCACTTGGATATTGACTCAATAGAATGGTTGGAACAGTTTTTAATGAAATACAAAGGTTCGGTGGTATTGGTTTCTCACGACATTATGTTTTTGGATCAGGTAACCAATCGCACCATTGAGATTGTCAACAAAAGACACTTTGATTTAAAAAAGTCCTATACCCTCTTTATGAGTTTGCGAGAGGAAATGCGGGTTCAACAACAGGCGGCACAAAAAAATCAAGAAAAGCAAATCCAACAAACCGAAAAACTCATTGAGCGATTTAGGGCCAAAGCCTCCAAAGCCAGTATGGCTCAATCCCTGATTAAAAAATTGGATAAAGTTGAACGCATCGAAATTGATGCTGAAGAGACAGAAGCCATGAAACTAAAGTTTCCAGTGGCAGTCCAACCTGGAAAAATGATTTTTGAAACCAAAGGCTTGGCCAAAAGCTATGGAGATAAGAAAGTATTAAATCATGTAGATCTTTTCCTTGAAAGAGGAACCCAATTGGCTTTTGTAGGTCAAAACGGTCAAGGCAAATCCACACTGGCCAAACTACTCGTTTCTGTTATTCAGGGAACGGGAGATCTTAGGTTGGGACACAATGTCAAAATAGGCTACTTTGCCCAGAACCAATCCGAGACACTGGAGGCCTCCAAATCTGTTTTGGAGATTGTACAGGATGCCGCCACAGCTGAAAACAGAACAAAAGTGAGAGATATGCTGGGGGCATTTTTGTTTAGAGGCGATGCAGTAGAAAAGAAAGTAAGTGTTCTTTCAGGGGGTGAACGCAATCGACTCGCCCTTTGTAAATTGCTTTTACAACCTTTCAATGTTTTGGTTATGGATGAGCCTACCAATCATTTGGACATTCAATCCAAAAAGATATTGAAAGAAGCACTTATTCATTTTGAGGGAACTCTTTTGATGGTATCTCACGACCGTGATTTTCTATCTGGTCTTTGTCATCAAGTATTAGAATTTAAGGAAGGTAAGACCAAACTTTATTTGGATGACGTCAATACCTATTTGGAAAACAAAAAATTGGATTCCCTAAAAGAGTTGGAAAAGACAGAACGGAAAAGCAAACCTTCAGATGCTGGAATTAATGATTATACGC
>JAACDY010000091.1 GCA_009936675.1 Bacteroidota bacterium | reverse complement strand
TTTTTTAAGGTAATCAATTAGTGGAGGAGACTATTTTACATCCTAGAAAATAGGAGTTTGTTGTTCGTCTTTTCCTCCGTTGGCAGCTTTTACATTAGTTCCATTTTTGGTCTTTTCAGATTGAAGATAGGTGTATCTTTTTGGTACAGTTAAGTTAAGTGTACCCGATTTTTTTAATTCAGGGGCATCAAATAGTCTATAAACTGTCCATCCTTCAAATCCTCTATTGTACATTGCGATCCCAAATTGTCTTGCAATTTTTTCTTGATCCGTTCCGTCAGCCGAATCAAATGCAATGTTTATCTGTTCAAGATATTTGGTTGTAGCTGTTTCGGCAACTCCCCACTCTGACATACTCGTTTTTATTCCCTTGGTGTAATGTTCGGCTTGTAGGAAAATCTTCTAAATGATCTAAATAGGTTAGATGGTTTAGTTCTTTCAGGGAATTTTATGGAAGTATTTTCCTCATTAAACTTTAATATTTATAATTATCATTATGTAAAATATAATTTCAGTTTTTGAGCTTGTTTTTAAGACTTGGTTAGGATAAAATCAATCGACAAGTTTAACAAATCGAGTGCGGGTGAGTTGAACAAAAATCGTATTCCATTTTATGTCACGATTTTTGGGCTTCATCGAGACAAAACAGTACTGAAAATAGAATAATTGAGGTCAACAATTTCAGGTCGGGGATTATTTTAAAAAAAACTACAAAATTTGGGGGCTTAGGGTTTGAATAGAAGAAAATAATTTCTACATTTGCACGCCCATAAAAATGGGGTTTTTTATAAAATATATGCCAACGATAGCACAATTAGTACGAAAAGGAAGAGTCACCATTACCAAGAAGAGTAAATCGGCGGCTTTGGATTCGTGTCCACAAAGACGTGGTGTTTGTACCCGAGTGTACACCACTACGCCCAAAAAGCCGAACTCAGCAATGCGTAAAGTTGCAAGGGTTCGTTTGACCAATGGAAAAGAGGTCAATGCATACATACCCGGAGAAGGACACAACCTCCAAGAGCACTCGATAGTATTGGTCCGTGGCGGAAGAGTTAAGGATTTACCGGGAGTCCGTTATCACATTGTAAGAGGGGCGCTCGACACCGCAGGTGTTGAAGGTCGCCTTCAACGCCGTTCTAAATACGGTGCAAAAAGACCTAAGAAATAGCCTTAATTCCTTAATGACTAATTATGAGAAAAAGACAAGCTAAGAAACGCCCCCTGCTGCCCGATCCTAAATTCAACGACCAACTGGTCACTCGCTTTGTGAATATGTTGATGTGGGACGGAAAAAAATCTACCGCTTTCAATATTTTTTACGATGCAATGGTTATCGTAGAGGATCGCAATCAGGATGAAGAAAAAACACCTTTGGAATTGTGGAAAGAAGCCCTGTCCAATGTGATGCCTCATGTAGAGGTAAGAAGCAGAAGGGTAGGAGGAGCTACTTTCCAGATTCCCATGCAAATTCGTCCAGACCGAAAAGTCTCACTGGCCATGAAGTGGTTGATTACAGCTGCGCGCAAGCGAAACGAAAAATCGATGGCCCTTCGTCTTGCCCAAGAGGTATTGGCGGCGGCCAAAGAAGAAGGTTCTGCCGTGAAGAAAAGAGTTGATACTCACAAAATGGCCGAGGCCAACAAAGCATTCTCACACTTTAGATTTTAATCGAAAATGGCAAGAGATTTAAAATACACTCGTAATATCGGTATTGCTGCACACATTGATGCAGGAAAAACAACGACTACCGAAAGGATATTGTTTTATACTGGTGTGAGTCACAAAATTGGTGAAGTGCACGACGGAGCTGCCACCATGGACTGGATGGAACAAGAGCAAGAAAGAGGAATTACCATTACCTCTGCTGCCACCACCTGTACTTGGCAATTCCCAAGCGAACAAGGTAAACCCACTGCAGACGCTAAGGGTTATCATTTTAATATAATCGATACCCCTGGCCACGTAGATTTTACGGTGGAGGTAAACCGATCACTCAGAGTTCTTGATGGATTGGTTTTTTTATTTTCTGCAGTTGACGGTGTTGAGCCACAGTCAGAAACCAACTGGCGTTTGGCAGACAATTACAAAGTTCCACGTATTGGATTTGTCAATAAAATGGACAGACAAGGATCTAACTTCCTCAATGTTTGTCAACAAGTTAAAGACATGCTGAAATCCAATGCTGTTCCTATTGTATTGAACATTGGAGATGAAGAAGATTTTAGAGGTATCGTTGATCTGGTTAAAAACCGAGCTATTGTTTGGCATGATGACAACTTTGGATCAACTTTCGATGTCATTGACATTCCTGAAGACTTAAAAGAAGAGGCAGAAACACATAGAGGACAGTTGATCGAAGCTGTTGCTGAATACGATGAAAACCTCTTAGAAAAATATTTTGAAGATCCTGATTCTATTACAGAAGACGAAGTACACAATGCATTGAGAGCTGCTACACAGGAAATGAGTATCATTCCTATGATTTGTGGGTCTTCTTTCAAAAACAAAGGAGTTCAGTTTTTATTAGACGCTGTTTGTCGTTATTTGCCTTCACCCGAAGACAAAGACGCCATTATAGGTACCGATCCTGACTCGGGTGATGAAATATCCAGAAAACCAGAAGTAAGCGAACCTTTTTCTGCTTTGGCATTTAAAATTGCTACCGACCCTTATGTAGGACGTTTGGCATTCTTTAGAGCCTATTCGGGCAGACTGGATGCAGGATCCTATGTATTGAACAATCGTACTGCTAAGAAAGAACGTATTTCACGTATCTATCAAATGCATTCCAACAAACAAAACGCCATTGATTTTATCGAGGCGGGAGATATTGGTGCTGCAGTAGGATTTAAAGACATCAAAACAGGAGATACGCTCTCTGCTGAGAAATCTCCCATCATTTTGGAAAGTATGGATTTCCCCGATCCAGTAATCGGGATTGCTGTTGAGCCAAAAACCAAAGCCGACGTTGATAAACTCGGAATGTCTTTGGCCAAACTCGCAGAAGAAGATCCTACCTTCCAAGTAAAAACAGACGAAGCTTCTGGACAAACCGTAATCTCCGGAATGGGAGAATTGCATTTGGATATAATTATCGACAGATTGAGACGTGAGTTTAAGGTTGAAGTCAACCAAGGACAGCCTCAGGTGGAGTATAAAGAAGCGCTTACGGCAGTTGCCAATCACCGTGAAGTTTATAAAAAACAAACCGGTGGTCGTGGTAAATTCGCAGATATTGTATTTACACTCGAGCCTGCTGAAGAAGGTAAAGTTGGTTTGGAGTTTGTCAATGAAATCAAAGGAGGTAATATTCCTAAAGAATACATTCCTTCTGTAGAAAAAGGATTTAGAGATTCCATGAAAAACGGTCCTTTGGCTGGTTTTGAAGTGGATGCGATGAAAGTAACTTTAAAAGACGGATCTTTCCACCCTGTGGATTCTGATTCACTATCTTTTGAATTGGCGGCCAAACTTGGATTCAAAGAATCGGCAAGAGCGGCCCGAGCTGTCATCATGGAACCCATCATGAAACTTGAGGTTTTGACGCCAGAAGAGAACATGGGGGATATCGTAGGGGATTTGAACCGACGAAGAGGACAGGTTAACTCTATGGACGATAGAGCGGGATCGAAGGTAGTAAAGGCTCAAGTGCCATTATCTGAAATGTTTGGATATGTTACTTCCCTGAGAACACTCTCTTCGGGTCGTGCTACCTCTACTATGGAATTTGATCACTATGCCGAAACGCCGTCCAACATCTCTGAAGGAGTGATCGCAGAAATTAAAGGGAATAACGCATAAAGCTTAAATAATGAGCCAAAAAATTAGAATAAAATTAAAATCTTACGATCACAATTTGGTGGACAAGTCCGCTGATAAAATTGTAAAGACCGTAAAAACAACCGGTGCTGTGGTGACAGGTCCCATTCCTTTGCCTACGCACAAGAAAATTTTTACAGTATTGCGTTCTCCTCACGTGAATAAAAAATCAAGAGAACAATTCAAGTTACATTCATACAAACGACTATTGGATATTTACAGTTCCTCATCCAAGACCATTGATGCTTTGATGAAGTTGGAACTGCCCAGTGGTGTAGAAGTAGAAATCAAAGTATAATTATAAAAAACAAATAAATGTCTGGGTTAATAGGAAGAAAAATCGGCATGACCAGTCTCTTTGACGAAAAAGGGAAAAACATCCCTTGTACGGTATTGGAGGTGGGACCATGCGTGGTTACCCAAGTCAGAACCAAAGCGGTTGACGGGTATGATGCACTTCAACTGGGTGTCGATGACAAGGCAGAAAAGAGAGCCACAAATGCCGCCAAAGGGCATTGCAAAAAAGCAAATACGGCTCCTAAGAAAAAGCTTGTCGAATTCCAGAATTTTGAAGAAGAACACAAATTAGGAGATACCATTACGGTAGATCATTTTAATGAAGGAGAATTTGTCGATGTTTCGGGCACTTCCAAGGGAAAAGGATTCCAAGGGGTGGTCAAGCGTCACGGATTTGCCGGAGTTGGACAGGCGACACACGGTCAACACAACCGTTTGAGAGCGCCTGGGGCTATTGGAGCAGCCTCCTACCCTGCAAGGGTTTTTAAAGGGATGCGTATGGCCGGTCAGACCGGAAATGAAAAAGTAAAGGTGCAAAACCTTGCGATAGTAAAAGTGGTCTCCGAAAAGAATCTTTTGGTGGTCAAAGGCTGTGTTCCTGGTCACAAAAATTCATATGTAATCGTTCAGAAATAATGGAATTATCAGTACTTAACAATAAAGGAAAGGAGACCGGTAGAAAGGTCAAGTTGAACCCTTCGGTTTTTGGGATTGATCCAAACGATCACGCCATATATCTGGATGTAAAACAACATTTGGCCAACAAGCGCCAAGGAACCCATAAGTCAAAAGAAAGATCTGAAATTGTGGGAAGTACTCGCAAGATCAAAAAGCAAAAAGGAACTGGTACCGCCCGTGCGGGTAGTATCAAGAGTCCTATCTTTCGTGGTGGAGGCCGAATTTTTGGCCCAACCCCTAGGGACTACAACCAGAAAGTCAACAAAAAAGTCAAAAGACTGGCTAGAAAATCTGCATTGAGCATCAAGGCCAAAGAGAAGTCTATTTTGATCGTTGAAGATTTTCAAATGGACGCCCCTAAAACTTCAGCCTATAACGACGTACTACAAGCCTTGGGTCTTACAGACAAAAAGTCTTTGGTGGTCTTGGGTGAACCAAATAATAATGTATATTTGTCGTCTCGAAATTTAGAGCATTCTAAAGTTATAACTAACTCAGAATTAAGTACTTATCAGATAACCAATGCCGCCAGCTTGGTTCTTTTTGAAAGTGCAGTATCCGAAATTGAGACTATTTTAAATAAAGCCTAACGCAATGGATATTTTAATAAAACCTATAATCACCGAAAAAGCCACTACCGCAAGTGAGCTTCACAATTGTTATAGTTTTTTGGTTAATACCAAAGCCAACAAGGTGGAAATCAAAAAAGCTGTAGAAGCGGCTTACGGTGTTTCTGTTGAGAAAGTAAGAACCCTCAACTACGGCCCGGAAAGAAAAACGAAATATACCAAAACAGGAATCCAATCCGGTAAAACCAATGCCACCAAAAAGGCTGTGGTTCAAGTTGCCGAAGGGGATGCCATAGATTTTTATAGTAATCTTTAAACGCGTCTGATGTCAGTAAGAAAATT
>JAACDY010000090.1 GCA_009936675.1 Bacteroidota bacterium | reverse complement strand
TTGATCATTAAAAAAATCGATTCGATAAGGTTCAATTATGGACTTTTGACGGCCTCCTTGGGATACTACAATCTTCTAGAACAAGAAATTCAGAAGGATTACAGCATGGGCTATACCGATGAGGTCGGTTATCGAGCTTCCACTGCGGTTCCCTTTTATTTTTATGATTTAAACAATGAGTTGCAAACCTCTTTGAAAATCCATCCGGTAGTGGCTGACGAGGCGGGATTGAGGAAGTTTTCCAATCAAAAGGCTTTTAAAAAATTAATCGAACTTTATGAAAACCTGCCTACCTCTTCTGCCTTTCATGGGGTTTCTTTTTCCAATGCAATCCTCCACGCTGAAGAGATGAAAAACAACTGGCGCGATCAATTCATTAATTATCTTCAATATCATGCCCGATAAAAATCAGATTACTGATGTGTTTTTCGATTTGGATCATACCCTTTGGGATTTTGAAAAAAATTCGGCCCTGACCTTTGAGAAAATTTTTGACCAACTGAAGATCAATCTCAATTTAAATGGTTTTTTGGAAGCCTATGAAGGAATCAATCATCACTATTAGAAACTCTACCGAGAAAACAAGATTTCTCAAGAGGAATTGAGGCATAAACGGTTGATCAAAACTTTTGAAGCTATTGATTTCGATTTTGATCCCCAAAAAATTGAATCAATCTCCGATCAATATATTTTACACCTTTCAACTTTTTCTAACCTATTTGAAGGTGCAATTTCCCTTTTGGATGGGCTTAAGAGCAAATATCAACTCCATGTCATAACCAATGGTTTTGAGATTGTTCAACATCATAAAATAAAAAACTCAGGCCTTTCCTCTTATTTCAAAAATGTCTTTACGGCCGAAAAAGTGGGTTATAAAAAACCCCACCCGATTATTTTTGAACACGCCCTAGACCATACTCAGACCAATGCCCATAATTCTTTGATGATTGGCGATAGCCTAGAGGCAGATGTTTTGGGCGCCATGAATATCGGGATGCAGGCCATACATTTCAATTCCCATAACGAACCCCAGCACGATCATTGTCCTATGGTAGAAAATCTAGACGAAATTTCGATCATGCTATGATTTTTAGCCTTATACTTTTATCACCAACGGGAAAGTTTTAAATTCGCCAGCAAATGGAATTGCAAAAAGCACAAGAAATTGTAGACCACTGGATCAAGGAGCACGGTGTTCGTTATTTTGATGAGTTGACCAATATGGCCCAACTGACCGAAGAGGTGGGGGAAGTAGCCCGCATAATCGCCAGAAGGTATGGAGAGCAAAGCGAAAAAGAGAGTGATAAGGCAAAAGACCTTGGTGAGGAACTTGCCGATGTCATCTTTGTGGTTTTGTGTTTGGCCAATCAGACGGGTGTGGATTTGCAAAAAGCCTTTGATAAGAAAATGAAAATCAAGTCGGAAAGAGACCACGACCGTCATCAAAATAACCCTAAGTTGAAATAATACGACTGCATGAAGTTAAACGTTCAACACCCCAGTCAAGAGGTAAATGGTGAGCTTACCATCACCGGTTCGAAGAGTGAATCAAACAGATTGTTGGTTCTTCAGGCTTTATACCCTCAAATTGAAATTAAAAACCTTTCCAATTCGGATGATTCTCAGTTCACTCAAAAGGGATTGAAGAGCAAAAGTAATATCATCGATATCCATCACGCTGGAACAGCCATGCGTTTTTTGACGGCTTACTTTGCCATACAGCCCCATCGAGAAATTGTTTTGACAGGATCCAAAAGAATGCAAGAACGTCCTATAAAATTATTGGTTGACGCATTGAATGGTTTGGGCGCAGACATCAGCTATGAAAAGGAGCCCGGTTTTCCGCCATTGAGCATTAGGGGAAAGGAAATCACATCAGATCGGGTATCCTTGCCGGCAAATATCAGCAGTCAGTATATTTCGGCTTTAATGCTAATTGCTCCCTCCCTAAAGAATGGATTAAAGATCGATTTAATAGGCGAAACCACTTCTGTTCCCTACATCAAAATGACTCAGAGTATTATGAACCAATTGGGTTTTGAGGTCGCTTTCGATGGAAACCAAATTGCTGTAAAGCCCATTGCAAAAATTGAGTCCAATCTTTGGACTGTGGAATCCGATTGGAGCTCTGCCTCCTATTTCTACTCCACTGTGGCTTTGGCACTTAAAGGAAAAATTACCCTGTCAAACTATTTTGAAGAAAGCAAACAGGGAGATGCTGCCTTGGCCGAGATTTATGAAAAATTTGGAGTAAAAACGACCTATTCCGATGGAAAAATTATACTTTCCGAAATTGCCGACTTTAGCCTTCCCACCGACCTAAGGATTGATCTGAAAAACACACCCGATTTGGCGCAGACCATAGTAGTAAGCTGTCTGGGGCTTAATGTTGATTGTAAGCTTACAGGCTTGCATACGTTGAAAATAAAAGAGACCGATCGTTTGGCTGCACTGAAAATTGAAACCGAAAAGCTGGGGGCTCAGGTTGAAATTACAGACAATAGTTTGGAGCTTGTCAATACAGGAAAGATCAATCACAATATTTCTATAGATACTTACAACGACCACAGAATGGCTATGGCCTTTGCCCCACTGGGATTAAAAGTACCCATAAACATCAATAATGCTGAGGTAGTCTCTAAGTCCTACCCCGATTTTTGGGACGATCTGAAGAAAATAGACTTTGATCAAAAAATCATTTAGTTTTTTTATGGTCTTTTACTTGACATCCCCCCCCTTGAGAGACTATATTTGCAGGGCAAAAAAAAATAACCATGAAATTATCAGACTTTAGTTTTGACCTTCCCAGTATGTTGTTGGCACAAAGACCTTCTGCAGGAAGAGACGAATCCCGCTTGATGGTTCTCAATCGTGCCGAAGAGTCCATCAGTCATCATACCTTTAAAGATATAATTGACTTTTTCGATGAGGACGATGTGATGGTATTGAACAATACTAAAGTTTTTCCTGCCAGACTTTTTGGAAACAAGGAGAAAACAGGAGCCAGAATTGAGGTTTTTTTGTTGAGAGAACTCAATGAGGAACAAAGATTGTGGGATGTCTTGGTTGATCCTGCTAGGAAAATTAGAATTGGGAACAAGCTCTATTTCGGTAACGATGACAGTTTGGTTGCCGAGGTAATTGACAATACCACTTCCAGAGGGAGAACGCTTCGTTTTCTTTTTGATGGTTCTTACAGTGAATTCCGATCCAAACTTAAAGAATTGGGCCAAACTCCTCTTCCGAAATAT
The DNA here is from genome assembly GCA_009936675.1 of Bacteroidota bacterium. Taxonomy (GTDB): domain Bacteria; phylum Bacteroidota; class Bacteroidia; order Flavobacteriales; family Flavobacteriaceae; genus UBA8316. The sequence continues at coordinate 8,620 of JAACDY010000090.1, read as the reverse complement.
ATCAATCGACCCATTGAGGAGGAAGATGAGGAGCGCTATCAAACCATATATGCCAAACACGAAGGCGCTGTAGCGGCTCCTACTGCGGGCTTACATTTTTCAAAACATCTAATCAAAAAGCTTCAAATCAAAGGGATCGATTTGGCAGAATTGACTTTACACGTTGGATTGGGAACGTTTAGTCCTGTCGAAGTGGAAGACCTCTCCAAACACAAAATGGACTCTGAGGAATTGATCATCACCCAAGATGCGGCTAATATGGTCAATAGTGCATTGAATACCAATCGTAAAATCTGTGCCGTGGGAACCACTGTTATGAGAGGTTTGGAATCTTCCGTATCTTCTATGGGTACCCTCAATCCCTATCAGGGATGGACTCATAAATTCATTTTTCCTCCCTACGATTTCTCTATTGCCAATTGTATGATTACCAATTTTCATACGCCAAAATCTACATTGTTGATGATGGTTTCTGCCTTTGCCGATGTTGATTTTGTCAAAGAAGCCTATAATCAAGCCATTAAGAATAAATATAACTTTTATTCTTACGGTGATGCCATGCTTATCATATAACAGCAATAGAAGTCCCATGAAGAGGATTTTTGAAGGAAAGCGTTGATGAAACCCGAAACAAAAAAGGACATTCGGTCCCTCTCTCTCGAAGATCTCAGGCTTTTTTTTACTGAAAACCATGACCAAGCTTTTCGTGGCAATCAAGTATACCAATGGTTATGGCAAAAAGGGATTCATAATTTTGAGGGGATGACCAATCTTTCAAAATCCACCCGAAGCTTGCTGGAAACACATTTTGTTATCAATCATATTGACATAGATCAACAACAAAAAAGCAACGATGGAACCATCAAAAATGCAGTAAAACTGCACGATAATTTGGTGGTAGAATCTGTTCTTATTCCGACAGCAACCCGAACCACTGCTTGTGTCTCTTCTCAGGTAGGTTGTAGTTTGGATTGTAAATTTTGTGCTACTGCCAAAATCAAAAGAATGCGAAATCTCAATGCCGATGAAATTTATGATCAGGTGGTCGCCATGGATCAGCAAAGTCGCTTGTATTTTGATCGACCCCTTTCCAATATCGTATTTATGGGAATGGGGGAGCCTTTGATGAATTACAAAAATCTGATCAACGCCATTGATAAAATCACCCAATCGGAGGGTCTGGGTATGTCGCCCTCTAGAATTACAGTTTCTACCTCGGGAATTCCAAAAATGATGATGAAAATGGCCGATGATCAAGTACGCTTTGGGTTGGCCGTTTCGCTCCACAGTGCCCGTCAAGAGCTGAGGCAACAATTGATGCCTTTTGCAGAAAAATTTCCCCTCAACGATCTGGTCGACGCCATCAAATATTGGCATGAAAAAACGGCGAAACCAGTGACCTATGAGTATGTGGTTTGGAAAGGCATCAATGACGGTGATGAAGACATCAATGCTTTGGTTGATTTTTGTAAAATTTCTCCTTGTAAAGTAAATTTGATAGAATACAATCCCATTGGAGATGACCAATTCCTACAGGCTGACAAAGACAGAATCCAGGCTTATGAGTCAGCATTGGAAGCTGAGAGAATTACTGTAACTGTCCGCAGATCAAGAGGGAAAGATATTGATGCAGCCTGCGGTCAGTTGGCCAACAAAGCCGAAGGAGAATAGATTGTATTTCCTGAATGAATAGTGGTATATTTATCGCCCAATGAAAGTTGTAGAGCGAATTAAGGAACCCATCTATGAAGAAATGGAACTTTTTGAAAAAAAGTTCAAGACTTCTATGTCCTCCAAGGTTGCTTTGTTGAACAGAATTACCCACTTTATCGTCAACAGGAAAGGGAAGCAAATGCGACCCATGTTTGTTTTTCTGGTGGCCAAAATGTTGGGTAAGGGCAAAATAAACGAACGATCTTATCGAGGGGCGGCGGTCATCGAATTGATCCATACTGCTACATTGGTGCACGATGATGTAGTGGACGACAGCAACCAACGCCGAGGATTCTTTTCCATCAATGCTTTGTGGAAAAATAAAATTGCCGTCTTGGTTGGCGACTATTTACTCTCCAAAGGTTTGTTGCTTTCGATAGAAAATGAAGATTTTGATTTACTCAAAATCATTTCTGTTGCCGTGCGGGAGATGAGTCAAGGTGAACTTTTACAAATCGAAAAGGCTAGAAATCTCGATATAACCGAAGAAATTTATTACGAAATCATACGTCAAAAAACAGCAACCCTACTAGCTGCTTGCTGTGCGATGGGAGCTAAATCCGTTGATGCTGAGGATGAGCAGGTTGCCAAAATGCATGAGTTTGGTGAACTTTTGGGGATGGCTTTTCAGATCAAAGACGATTTGTTTGATTATTCGGAGCAAAAAATAGGAAAACCAACCGGGATCGATATCAAAGAGCAAAAGATGACCCTCCCCATGATTCATGCCCTTAATACTATGGGAAGGTCAGACAAAAATTGGTTGATTAAAACGGTCAAAAACCACAATAAGGACAAAAAAAGAGTTCGAGAGGCGATCAAAAGGATCAAGGAGGCCGGTGGGCTTGAATTTGCCCAAGAAAAAATGGAGTCTTTTCGGATGCGTGCCATTGAATTGCTCAAAACATTTCCGAAAAACACCTACCGAGATTCTTTGGAGTTGATGGTCAATTATGTGATTGAGCGTAGTATTTAGTCTCCAAAACTTTAATTTGATTCTAGGGGTTTTGCCCAATGGTTATATAATTTTATTTTTATGGAAATATTTCCTTTGATTTGATTTCAAGAAGTACCATTGACCAAGTATATGAGACTGCTCGTTTGGAGGAGGTAATTGGTGAATATGTTACTTTGAAAAAGTCGGGCGCCAATTTTAAGGGCTTAAGTCCTTTTACCCAAGAGCGAACCCCGAGTTTTATGGTTTCCCCTGCCAAGCAAATTTGGAAAGATTTCAGTAGTGGAAAAGGAGGCAATGTCATTGCTTTTTTGATGGAGCACGAGCATTTTACCTATCCTGAGGCCATTCGCTACTTGGCCAAAAAATACAATATAGAAATAGAGGAAACGGAGGAGACTCTGGAGGAAAAGCAAATCAAAGACACCAAAGAGAGTATGTTTTTGGTCGCTCAATATGCTGCGGGCTTTTTTGAAAAAAATCTTTGGGAGACCGAGTTAGGAAAATCCATAGGGTTGACTTATTTCAAAGAAAGAGGCTTTAAGGACGAAACCATCAAAAAATTTGCTTTGGGTTATTCTTCCGAATCCTATGATGCACTGGGCAAACAGGCTCAAAAGGAGGGCTACAAATTAGATTTTTTAGAAAAAACAGGCTTGGTCATTGTCAATGAGAATCGTCAGATAGATCGTTTTAGGGGGAGGGTTATTTTTCCGATTCGGAGTATGTCTGGAAGGGTTCAAGGTTTTGGGGGAAGAATTTTATCCCAAAATGCTAAAACTGCGAAATACCTCAATTCACCAGAAAGCGAAATGTACAATAAAAGCAAGGCCCTTTATGGGATTTATGAATCCAAACAGAGCATCTCCAAAAATGATGTCTGTTATTTGGTGGAGGGCTATACCGATGTCATTCAAATGCACCAGTCTGGAATCACCAATGTGGTTTCTTCTTCTGGAACTGCACTGACTGTGGATCAAATTCGGATGATCAATCGCTTGACCTCCAATATCGTTGTCTTATTTGATGGCGATGCCGCGGGTCTAAGGGCTTCGCTAAGGGGAATAGATTTGATTTTGGAACAAGGCATGAACGTCAAGGTGTGTACTTTTCCCGAGGGTGACGATCCCGACAGTTTTGCCCAATCGCGATCAACGGAGGAAATCAATGACTTTTTGGGAGGGGCGTCGAAGGATTTTATTCAATTCAAAGCCTCTCTACTTTCCGACGAGGGAAAAAATGACCCCATTCGAAAAGCCGAGACCATCAGGGAGATAGTCGAGAGTATTCATAAAATTCCCAATCCGATCAAGCAAGAGATATACATTCAGAATTGCGCCGAAATAATGCAGATTTCGGAAGACGCACTCTTCAGTGCATTGGCCCAAATCAACCAAAAAAACAAACAAAAAGGTGCCAAAAGATTTGTTCCCGACGAATCGGTTGCTTTGGTAAAAAAGACAACGGATGCCAGTGTCAAAGTTGACCGTGTTTTTGAGTTAGAAAGACAGATTATATCCATTCTATTGACTTATGGAAACCAAAAGCTAGATTTCGAAGAACTTATTTCTACTACCAATGACGAAGGGGAATTGATTGAGGAAACCCAACAAATATCTGCCAAGGTGTATGAGAAGATTTTTTTGGATCTTCAACAGGATGAAATTGAATTGAGTCATGATACTTTTAAAAAGATATTCTACAAACTCATCGAGTTTTATCAAATTGAGCAGGGCGATTTAAATCTAGAAAAAATCATGCAGACAGACGATTTGAATCAAAACGAAATCATTACTGATCTGGTGATGAAAGAGGAGCAATATCAATTGCATGACTGGGAAAAGAGAAATGTTTTTGTAAAAGTCAAAGGCAGTGAGGTAGTCCGGCTGGTTAGTGAAACAATACTATCCATGAGACGATACCTGATCGATCAAAAAATCACTGAACTTCAACTGGAAACCAAGGAGCAGGATGACAATCAAGAAACACTCAGGGAAATCCAAATGTATCAAGGTTTAAAAAATATAATTTCCAATAGACTTCACCGGGTTGTTTAAACCAAATTCATGTTTTTGGCTTGGAGATACAAGTCGAACATATTATCTACTTTGAGCTTGTGCATCATTCGGTTTTTATAAGTATTTACTGTTTTTTGATTGATGTTTAATCGCTCTGCGATCTCAATATTTCTCTTACCATCTGTTAGGTATTTGAGCACTTCAATCTCTCTTGAAGAAAGTGTTCCAAAACGATTTCTGGGTTTTTCTATGTCAAGATCTAATTTTAATTCATTGTTAAAATTATTGGTAATGTGCAGTTTGAAGGATTTGATCTTGTGAATGGCATCGGCCATTACAGAGGCCTTAATGTTTTTAGATAGAAAGCCAGTGGCTCCAGCCCTAAGAAGGGGGACGCTGTAAATCTGTTGATCTTGACTAGTGAAAAATATCACATCAATTTCAGGGTTTGTTTTTTTAACTTTTTTAATAAGTTTTACAGGACTTATGTCTGAAAAAGTCATTTCAGAGATCAGAACGTCCACAGGGTTGGATTTGATGAAATCAATCGCTCCATTAATATCTTCTGCAACATACACAACATTCAAAAAATCAAAATCGGATAGGAAGGTTTTATAGCCACACCTGACCACAGGTTGTGGATCTATTAATAGTAGGTTAATCATAATTCGGGGCAAATTATTTTTTTAAATTACTTAAAGTAAATGATTTTTTTTCAATCCATTAAATCAAAAGCTGAGGTGGAATTTCACAAACTGGGATGGGTATCATTTTGTGTTGGTTTTGACGGTTGAAATTCATGTATATCTCAATGATATTCAGTTGATTTTGATTCAGTCCTTTGAGAGAGGGATTGCGCTCTATCTCACCCATGGCCCATTCTAAGTCGTTGTAATTGGCACCCATTTGATCCTCGTCGGTTCGATTGTCACTCCACAAACCATCTGTAGGTGCGGCTTTTTGAATTTCTTCAATCACATCGAGGGATTGAGCCACCTCATAAATCTGAGATTTTAACAAATCGGCAATGGGACTCAGATCAACGCCCCCATCTCCATATTTGGTGTAGAAGCCCACACCAAAGTCCTCTACTTTATTTCCAGTTCCTGCGACCAAATAGCGATGCAATGCTGCGAAATAATACAAAGTAGTCATTCTCAATCGGGCTCTGGTATTGGCCAAGCTAAGCAATTGTTCTTCTTTCCTATCGGTGTTGGGCAGCCCACTCACAAATCCATCAAAAATTCCAGTCAAGGAGATGTTGTGGTGGGTGACATTGTCAAACTTCCCTTCCAGCCAGTCAATGTGTTTTTGGGCTCTGGAGACTTGGCTAGGGTCTTGATGAATCTCCATTTCAAGACACAATACCGGAGCATTTGTAAGACTACAAAGGGTAGAAGTTACTGCAGAGTCTATGCCACCTGATACCCCTACAACAAAACCGTTCATTTTCGAATTTTTCAGATAATCTTTCAACCACTCCACAATATGGTTGACTACTTTTTCGGGTGTTTTCATTGTTTTAAATATAGACCGCTTACATTTGTATATCGAAGTTACATTGGAATAAAAATAAATCCAATTAAATGAGATTGATTATTTACCCAACCCGTCGAATTTTTATTGTATTGTCCTTTTTTTTGATCACTATTGGGTGTGAGGATAACAATTCCAAGGAATCTGAGATTCTTTCGATCCCAATGGAATTGATCATTGAGCGTTTTGACAAGATGTTTCATCTGGCATCGGCGGATGATATTCCTGAACTGAAAAAGACCTACCCTTTTCTTTTTCCTAGCAAGTTTAACGATAGTGTTTGGATTAAAAGGCAAAAAGACAGCTTGCAACTTCTTTTGTTGGAACATGTAGAGCAGAAATTTGTTTCAATGGCTCCACTAGAAGACGATCTGGAGTATCTGTTTAAACACCTCAAATATTATTTTCCCAAAACCCCAACACCAAGGGTAATTGGGGTGATCAACAACGTTGATTACCAGAGCAAAACTATATATACCGATTCGCTGTTATTGATCTCATTGGATACTTATTTGGGGACAGACCACCATTTGTATGAGGGGATTCCTCAATATGTCAGACAAGAAATGGATGATAAGTTTTTGACTTCACACGTGGCAAGTAAATTCGCAGCCAAGAAAATACCCCCCACCAAAGACAGATCTCTTTTGTCACAGATGATTTATTTCGGAAAACAGGTCTATCTCAAAGAATGGGTATTACCTCAGTCTTCGGACGCCCAAAAAATGGGATATACCGTTGAACAAATCCAATGGGTGATCGACAATGAAGTGTATATGTGGCAATATTTTGTCCAAAAACAATTGTTATACAATACGGATCCCTCTCTGGCTCAAAGATTTATAGAGCCGGCTCCCTTTTCAAAGTTTTATTTGGAAATTGACAACGAATCACCCGGAAGTGTCGGGGTTTGGATGGGTTGGCAAATCATCAAGTCCTTCATGAATCGTTATCCAGATACCGAGATAAATGCCCTGTTGAATCTTCCAGCCCAAACCCTGTTCTCAAAATCCAACTATAAACCCAAAAAATAATGGCCAAGCAAACAAGCCCAATAAGCATAGAAGTAACGGTAGATGAAAATAAAGTTCCCGAAAAAATCGTTTGGTCAGCTCCAGACGGTGGGGTAGATAATGAAGTGGCTCAAGCCATGCTTTTGGCACTTTGGGACGGACAAAATCAAGAAACCCTCAGGATGGATTTATGGGTCAAGGAAATGCCTGTCGATCAGATGAAAATGTTTTTTCATCAAACATTACTTACCATGAGTGATACTTATTTGAGGGCTACTCAAGATGAAAAAATGGCAGCGACCATGAAGGATTTTTGTGATTATTTTGCCGAAAAACTCAACCTTAAAAAAGACAGTTAGCGCTTTTCAATGCTTTCGTTGATTTGCTGGATATAATTCAAAAGTGTTTCCCCACCCATTCTTTTTTCAGAGGAGGTGACAAAGTGTTGAGGAAGACTTTCCCAATCCGCTTTAAGGGCATCGAGATAATCATTTACTTTAGTTTCAATTTCCTTTTCTTTTATTTTGTCGGCTTTGGTAAACACAATGGAGAATGGAATGAAATTCTCCCCCAACCACCTTAAAAAATGTAAATCAATGGGTTGTGGTTCGTGGCGAATATCGATCAATAGAAAAGCCGATACCAATTCCTTTCTTTTGGTAAAATAATCGACTACAAATTTCTGAAAGGTTTTTTTTTGCGTTTTAGAAGCTCTGGCATAGCCATAGCCAGGTAGATCTACCAAATACCATTTCTTATTGATCAAAAAGTGATTGATCAATTGAGTTTTTCCAGGTCTTGAGGAGGTTTTGGCTAGTTTTTTTTTGTTGCACAACATGTTGATCAGTGAAGATTTTCCAACATTAGATCTGCCAATAAAGGCATATTCTGGCATTTTGGTTTTTGGGCAGCTTTCTACCTTGGTGTTGCTCACCACGAATTCAGCATGGGCAACATTCATCTGAGGAGTTTAAAGGTTGTATTGCTCCATCCAGGAGTGCATGATTTCATTGAAACGTTCGGGGTGTTCCATCATGGGGGCATGACCACATTTATCAATCCAATATAGATCGGAGTTGGGAAGCAACGAGTTGAATTCATCGGCTACATTGGGAGGGGTAACACCGTCTTGTGCTCCCCAGATGATTGCAGTTCTGGTTAGCATATTGGGTAAATCTTTGGCCATATTGTGTCTTATGGCGCTTTTGGCGATGGCCAGTGTTCTTATCAATTTATTTCGGTCGTTGACCGACTCGAATACCTCATCTACGATTTCTTTGGTGGCAACTTTGGGATCGTAAAAAACCTCTTCACTTTTGGCTTTTATATAGTCGTAATCTCCTCTTTTGGGATAACCATCTCCCATGGCATTTTCATATAATCCT
>JAACDY010000089.1 GCA_009936675.1 Bacteroidota bacterium | reverse complement strand
TGGAGAATGGAATCACGTTTTAATTTCAATCAATTACAACACCAACAAGGCAAGTGTTAAACTCAACGATGTGGAAATCGTAACTTTTGCGTTAACTGGACCGGATTGGGATGCTTTGGTGGCCGATTCCAAATTCAGTGACTGGGATGATTTTGCCAAATTCAAAACGGGAAAAATAGGACTTCAAGATCATGGTGATGGTGTCAGCTATCGCAACATCAAAATCCGTGAATTGTAGCCACAAATGATTCAATCGATGACCGGCTTTGGTAAAGCCGAAATCCAGTTCGAAAACAAAAGCTATGTCTTGGAGTTGCGCTCGCTTAACAGCAAGGGACTGGAAATCAATGCCCGGCTGCCAGTTCATGTCAGGGAAATCGAGATTCAACTCAAAAAGAGCATAGGGAAATTCCTTAAAAGAGGAAAGACCGATTTGAATCTCAATATCGAGAACATCAGTCAGTCCAGTGCTAAAACCATTAATATAGCTACCGTCAATCAATACATCGAACAGCTGAGAAGTATAGAAGACGGGGATCGTTTGGAACTGCTCAAAATTGCACTTAAGCTGCCCGACACCCTCAAAACTGAGATCAAAGATTTTGATGAATCCGAAATTGAATTGATCGAAAGTTTATTGAAAAAAGCGATAGACGCACTGAATGAATTCCGATCTGATGAAGGAAAAATCCTAGAAATCGAATTCAATAAAAGATTGGTCAATCTGGAAGGGCTTCTCAAAGAAGTAGAAATCATCGATCCCGAGAGGAGCACCAAAATCAAAGAAAAATTAAAAGCTGCTTTGGAAAGCCTCCCATCTGAAGTTGATCAAAATCGGTTTGAGCAGGAGTTGATCTATTATTTGGAAAAATACGATATCACCGAAGAGAAAGTCCGGCTCAAAAATCATATTGATTATTTCAAAAAGACTCTGGACAGCGAAACTTCCAATGGTAAAAAACTCGGATTTATCGCACAAGAGGTTGGAAGAGAGATCAATACCATCGGATCAAAGGCCAATCATGCAGGACTTCAAAAGCTGGTCATTCAGATGAAGGATGAACTGGAAAAAATAAAGGAGCAATTATTGAATGTATTATAATTGAAAGAAGGAAAACTCATTGTGGTATCGGCCCCATCGGGTAGTGGTAAAACCACTTTGGTTCAATCCCTATTGAGCCGAAACCTTCCTTTGTCTTTTTCCATTTCGGCCACCTCTCGTCCCCCACGCGGAAAAGAGCAGGATGGTGTAGATTACCATTTTTTGGAATTGGATGATTTTAAAAAAAAAATTGAAGCGGACGCTTTCGTCGAATACGAAGAAGTTTATCCAGGAAAGTTTTATGGAACCCTGAGATCTGAACTGGAAAAAAAATGGTCAAAAGGACAACACATTATTTTTGATGTAGACGTAGTGGGAGGTCTGAATATCAAATCCCAATACCCCGACCAGACCCTAGCGATTTTTATCCAAGCACCCAGTCTGGACGTTTTGGAGCAACGACTGCGGTCAAGAGGAACCGAAAGTGAAGCCCTGCTTCAAGAGCGTCTTGCTAAAGCAAAAATGGAAATGGAACAAGCTTCAAAATTCGATTTTTCACTGGTAAATGATGATCTAGAGATTTCCAAAAAAGACTTCTCAGAACGGGTCAAAGCATTTTTAGACCAAGTATAAGTAATGAAAAATATCGGGCTGTTTTTTGGATCTTTTAATCCCATCCATTTAGGGCATTTGGCAGTGGCCAATTTTTTTGCTCAAAACAGCAATTTGGCAGAAGTATGGTTGGTAATCAGCCCCCAAAGTCCATTCAAAGAAAAAAGCAGTTTGATGGAAAACCACCACCGATTGGCCATGGTTGAATTGGCCATTGAGGGCAATCCGAAACTCAAAGCCTGTTCCGAAGAATTTGATCTGCCCACACCCAATTACACGGTGGAGAGCTTACAGTATTTGAAAAAAAAATATCCTGAAAATCAATTTACCCTTCTGATGGGACAAGACAATATGGCGAAATTCGAACGATGGAAAGAGCACAACCAAATTTTGGAACAGTGTCATCTCTTTGTCTATCCCCGCTCCCAATCGGACAAAATACCCACAAGACTTTTAAAGCACCCAAAGATTCATTATTTTGAGGCAGATTTGATGGAAGTCTCAGCAACTGAAATTCGAAATGCCATTAAAAATAAAAAACCGTTAACGAATTTGATCCCTGATCAAATTGAAGAATATTTTGAAAAATTCAACCCTTATCATTAAGTCCTTTAAATGAAAAATATCAAAGCGAGTAAAGTATTTTTAAAGACATCCTCTACAGCTTGGGAGGAGATAGAACCAAAGATCAAAAGAAAAATCTTGGGTTATGACAATCAACTCATGTTGGTTCAAGTGCATTTTGAAAAAGGAGGCATAGGGGCGGAACACCAACATCACCACTCCCAGTCCTCCCTGGTAGGATCGGGTGTGTTTGAAATCACCATCGATGGGGTAACCCAAAAATTGGAAAAAGGGGATTCGTTTTACGTACCTCCCAATACCCTTCACGGCGCAGTATGTCTAGAGGAAGGAGAACTTATCGATGCTTTTAGTCCCGTGAGGGATGAATTTATTGATTAAAATCAAGCCATACTAGCTTTTCTCCAAAAGACCACTCAGTGTTCTAGCAATGTTTTCCCTGTTCCATTTTTCAATATCTGCCATCTGATTGCGGGTCTTATTTTTTTGGTGTGCGGCTTTCTCGATAAAGGCTTTTATGGCCTCAGTATCGTCCGCATCGATCATTTGAGCAAAAGAAGCAAGTTTCAATAGTTTTCCTGCTTCGGATTGGGGATCACCGATAGAAAGGACAGGAACTTCTGTAGCGAGATACTCCAGTAATTTTCCAGAGATCATGTCTAGATCGGCTCCTTTAAAAATAAAGTTGAGTAACAGGTCTCCGCTTTTCATCAAGGCGATGGCTTCTTTGTGGGGGAGGTAACCCTTGAAATCAAGCTCAATTTTGTGCGCCGTTTGTCGGATATTCTCCAAAATGTGATCATTGATATTTCCAGCCAAAGAAAGTCGAATGTGGTGGTGGTCGGCCATGTCATTGAGTACTTTCATCACAGAAATATAGTCTTGATTATCGGTCAACAAACCAGTATAAACCACGTGAAACGGTTTTACAGAAGTTTTGGGGACAGCCAATATCATATCTTGATCATAGCCGTTGGGCAGTACATGAAACTTTTGGTCGGGGGCTTTGATTTTCAATTTTTGAACCAGATTTCCCCCTACGGTGGTCAATATTCCATCGGCATTTTGAAGGACTTTACTTTCCCAACGGGTGTCTTTTTTTTGAGCCAAAACAGTACGATAGAGGTCTTTATTGTAAAAGATATCGGTCCAAGGGTCGCGAAAATCAGCCCACCATTGGATGTCGAATTGGGCTTTGAGCTTTAGTCCGACCAAATGGGTAGAATGTGGTGGCCCGGTGGTGATTACTCTTTGGATGCCCTCTTTTTGAATGAGTTTTTTTGCTTCGTAAAGGGCATAGGCATTCCAGCCTATTCGTGCATCGGGAATAAAAAAGTTTCCCCTGATGAATGCGGCAAATTTGGCCACCCATCCTTTTTTATTTATCTGTCCTTGAGGTATCCCTTTGTTGGGGGAACCACTAAGCAGTTGAGCATATATTTTTAGGGGTTCTTTGGTGTCCGTTTTGAGGACTTTAATCTCTTTGACCTCTTCCAATAAATGGTGATCCAAAACAGGATAGGAGGCTTGTTTTTCATCTACGGTAATCACAATGGGTTCCCAGCCCAAGGCATTTAGGTGTTTGGCAAAATACATCCAACGCTGTACTCCTGATCCCCCGGAGGGTGGCCAGTAATAGGTCAAAATCAATACCTTTTTGGAATCTTTCAAAAGTCAGCGATTATCCCAAAAGTAACTATTTCTTTTTTTTGTAAAGGGGAACAGAGGAACAGGCTTCTCCGTAAAAAAGACTTTTTACCACGGGTTGTAGTTTGGCAATCAGTTGAACATAGGCATCCTGTGGAACAGTTTTATCACTACAACCTTTGATAATCAAGGGTTGATCTTTGTATTGAGATATGTCCAAGAGTTGAATTTCTTCGGCAAATAGCTGTACTTCCAAATCATTCAGGGTTCCCAAGACGACTTTTCGTGCATAGGGTTGGAGGTGGGTGGTAACCAAAAGGGCAGCCCAAGCCGGTAGAATGGCATCTGTGGAACAATGCAAGGCGATGAATTGATCTCGGTAAACACTCCAATCGTGGGCCTTGAGTAGGGCTCGGAATTCCTTTTCTTTGAGTAGGAGTCCTTGGTGCAACCACTGAGATAGATCAATGGATTGTCGTGTTCCGATTTGATATAGTTTTTCAAGATCGAAAGTAATTAAGGCACTTGCTGCCACACGATTGACAATGGTATCTGCCATTTATAACATTCCTAATTCCAATTTGGCTTCTTCGCTCATCAGGTCTTGAGACCAAGGGGGGTCGAAGGTAATTTCTACCTCTGCGTCCTTCACCTCGTCCAAAGACTTTACTTTTTCTTCCACTTCACGGGGGAGGGTTTCTGCCACGGGACAGTTGGGAGTAGTAAGGGTCATCAGTATTTTGACATCGGCATCTTCGTTGACAAAAACGTCATAGATCAATCCCAGTTCGTAGATGTCCACTGGTATTTCCGGGTCAAAAATAGTCTTGAGTACTTTTACAATTTTGTCGCCCAGTTCGGCCGTTTCGGTGATTTCTTCTGACATGATTAGTTCAATTGGGTTTTAAAAGCGATAGCATACATTTTCAGTTGTTTGATCATGGAAACCAAGCCATTGGCACGGGTGGGAGACAAATGTTCCTTTAGTCCGATTTTATCGATGAATTCAGTTCCTGCTTCGAGTATGGCATCGGGATGTTGGTGGGAAAACGCCCTTATCAAAATGGCGATGATGCCTTTGGTGATGATTGCATCGCTGTCAGCGGTAAAAATCAGTTTATCGTCCTCCAAATCGGCATGCACCCAAACTTTACTCTGGCATCCTTTGATGATATAGTCGTCGGTTTTGTATTGAGCATCGATCAAGGGAAGAGATTTCCCCAGCTCAATCATGTACTCATAACGTTGCATCCAGTCCTCGAACATGGAAAACTCCTCTACAATTTCTTCTTGTACCTCCTGTATGGTTTCCATACTCAAAATTAGTGATTTATTGTAACATTTGTATGGCCTTCTTGAGGGCCTCTACCATGCTGTCGATCTCTTCAAAGGTATTGTAAAAAGAGAAAGAGGCCCTGACCGTTCCGGGGATTTGATAATAGTCCATAATGGGCTGAGCGCAGTGGTGTCCTGTTCTTACGGCAATGCCGAGTTTATCCAAAATACTGCCAATATCATAGGGGTGAATGCCCTCCACATTGAAAGAGATTACTGCTGTTTTCTGGGGAGCAGTGCCATAAACTTTTAGATGAGGTATTTTTTGGAGTGCTTTGGTGGCATAATTCAAAAGCTCCGCCTCGTAGGCCGCAATCTGATCCATCCCTATGTTATTGATGTAGTCCAATGCAGCACCAAAAGCAATCCCTCCTGCAATATTGGGAGTACCCGCCTCAAATTTATGGGGAAGATCGGCATAGGTGGTTTTTTCAAAAGTAACTTCGGCTATCATTTCTCCTCCACCTTGATAGGGAGGCAATCGATTGAGAGCAGATTCTTTGCCATAGAGCATTCCTATTCCAGTGGGGCCACAAAGCTTATGGGCAGAAGTGACATAGTAGTCCACGTCCAAGGCCTGAACATCAGCTTGGATATGGGGGGAAGCCTGAGCACCATCGATCAAAACCTCAGCACCCACAGCATGGGCTTTGTCGATGATGGTTTCAATAGGATTGACGGTTCCCAAAGCATTGGAAACATGATCGACAAATACCAATCGGGTTTTGTCAGACAGGAGTTTCTCATATTCATCCATGAGTAACACTCCCTCTTGGTTCATAGGGATAACTTTGAGCTTTGCTCCTGTTTTTTCGCAAAGCATTTGCCAAGGCACAATATTGGAATGGTGCTCTAGGGCAGAAACGATGAGTTCGTCTCCCTGTTTCAACAATTGGGCATATCCATTGCTTACTACATTTATGGAGTGGGTAGTGCCAGAAGTAAAAATGATCTCGTGGAGCTGGGCGGCATTGAAATGTTTTTGAATTTTTTTGCGAGCCGCCTCATAAGCATCGGTGGCCTCTTGACTCAGGGAATGTACACCACGGTGAATATTGGCATTGTAGTTTTTATAGTAATCCACAATGGTGTCAATGACCTGGACGGGGGTTTGTGAAGTAGCGGCGTTGTCAAAATAAACCAAAGGTTTACCGTTTACTTCCCTCGCTAATATGGGAAAATCTTTGCGGATTTTTTGAACGTCCATGGGCTATAAATCAAATCCAAGATTGACCCCCAATTTTTTGGCAATCAATTTGTTGATGCGTTTTTTCAAAATGGGCAAGTCTACGCTTTCCAATACATTGTTTGCAAAAGCATAGGTCATCAAAGCCTTGGCTTCTTTTTTGGGAATTCCCCTTGAACGCAAATAAAACAAAGCATCTTCATCCAATTGCCCTACCGTACATCCGTGAGAGCATTTTACGTCATCGGCAAAAATTTCTAATTGGGGTTTGGTATTGACAGTAGCTTTGTCGTCGAGGAGTATGTTGTTATTTTGTTGGAAAGCATTGGTTTTTTGTGCAGTTTGATCCACATGGATTTTACCGTTGAACACCCCTTTGGATCCTTCGGAGAAGACTCCTTTGTAATCTTGGTGACTTTCGCAGTTGGGCAAAGCGTGGTCAACTAAAGTATAGTGATCAACATGCTGTTGAGCTTCCAATAAGGTAACCCCTTTGAGAGTGGAATGACAATGTTGCCCTTTGAGGTAAAAATTTAAATTGTTGCGGATCAATTTCCCCCCTAATGAAAAGGTATGAACCCTTACATTGCTGTTTTTCTCTTGGGAGATATAGGTGTTGTCAATGAGCGAGGCTGTATTGAGATCGTTTTGGATTTTGTAATAATCTACAAAGGCATCCTGATGGGCATAAATTTCAGTAACTGAATTGGTAACGACATTGTGATCTTTGAGACTTTGGTGTCGCTCTAGTATTTGAACTTGAGCATTTTGGTCGATCACAATTAGGTTTCGGGGTTGCAACCACAAGGCTTTTTCTTTTCCCGTGGAAAAATGAATGATCTCAATGGGCTTTTCGGCCACCACACTCTTGGGAATGTAAACATAGGCTCCCTCTTGGGTATAGGAGGTGTTTAGGGCTGTAAGGCTATCATCTTTGTCCGTGATTTTATTGAAATAGGTGTCGATGAGTTTTCTGTATTTGGCCTTGGACAGGGCTGCAGACATAAGACATACGTCCAAACCATCGTGGGTGGTATCTGATAAAAAAGGGCTGTAAACGCCATCGATGAACACTACCTTGTAGGTGTCTATTTCATAAAGGAAGTATTTCTTAACTTTTTTGAGTTGTATGGTGCTTTCCTTTTTGGGGAAAAGGGCATAATCCTGCCGTACCACAGCATTGAGGGAGGTGTATTTCCACGCTTCGTCTTTGCGAGAAGGGAAGCCTTTTTCCTCAAAAGTTTTGAGGGATTCCAATCGGGTTTGATGAACAGGATCAGAGAAATCGATCCTTTCTTCAAAAGCCAAATGGGAAGCCAATAATTTTTCCTTAAACTCCATAAAATTTATGCCATTTCTTTAATCCAGTCGTAGCCTTTTTCTTCCAATTCTATGGCCAAATCTTTGGTCCCTGATTTGACAATTTTCCCGTCGAAAAGCACATGTACAAAATCGGGGACTATATATTCCAATAATCTTTGATAGTGGGTAATGACGATGATTGCGTTCTCACTGGAGCGCAATTTGTTGACCCCATTGGCCACAATTTTCAATGCGTCAATGTCCAAGCCAGAATCGGTTTCGTCAAGTATGGACAGTTTGGGTTCCAACATGGCCATTTGAAAAATCTCGTTTCGTTTTTTTTCTCCACCGGAAAATCCTTCGTTCAGTGAACGGGAGAGGAAACGGGAATCGATTTCCAGCAGGGAGGATTTTTCTCTGATCTTCTTCAACATTACATTGGCGGCCATGTCCTCCAGTCCTTTTGCTTTTCGGGAGGCATTGATGGCAGTTTTGATGAAGTTGGTGACGCTTACCCCGGGAATTTCAATAGGGTATTGAAAAGAGAGGAAGATGCCTTTGTGGGCACGTTCTTCGGGAGCCAATTCGGCCAAATCTTCTCCTTCCAAATGCATGGTTCCTTGATTGACTTCGTAATCTTGATGGCCTGCGATGACGGAAGAAAGGGTACTTTTTCCCGAACCATTGGGCCCCATGATGGCATGTACTTCTCCAGCTTTGACATCCAAGTCAATACCGTTGAGAATTTGTTTTCCTTCTACTTGAGCGTGAAGATTTTCTATGGTTAGCATAAGTGTTTTTTTATCCTACAGATCCCTCTAAGGAGATTTCTAATAATTTTTGTGCTTCCACGGCAAATTCCATGGGCAATTTGTTCAATACTTCTTTACTGAAACCATTGACGACTAATGCAATGGCCTTTTCGGGGTCTATCCCCCTTTGATTACAGTAAAATATTTGATCTTCCCCAATCTTGCTGGTGGTGGCTTCGTGTTCGATCTGGGCGGTTTTGTTTTTGACCTCTATATAGGGGAAAGTATGGGCGCCACATTGGTTCCCCATCAATAGGGAATCGCATTGTGAAAAATTTCTTGCGTTGGTGGCTCGGGGATGAACTTGAACCAGACCGCGATAGCTGTTTTGGGATTTTCCGGCAGATATTCCCTTGGAGATGATGGTGCTTTTGGTGTTTTTACCCAAATGAACCATCTTGGTTCCCGTATCGGCTTGTTGATAATTGTTGGTCAAGGCGATGGAGTAAAACTCCCCTATGGAGTTGTCGCCTTTAAGAATACAAGAAGGGTATTTCCAAGTTACAGCAGAACCTGTTTCTACCTGAGTCCATGATATTTTGGAATTTTTGTGGCAGATGCCTCTTTTGGTAACAAAGTTGTAAACACCCCCTTTACCGTTTTTGTCTCCGGGAAACCAGTTTTGAACAGTGGAATATTTAATTTCGGCATTGTCCAAGGCCACGAGTTCGACTACTGCAGCATGCAGCTGATTTTCGTCTCGGGAGGGAGCAGTACAGCCTTCCAAATAACTCACATAACTGGATTCGTCAGCGATGACGAGTGTTCTTTCAAACTGACCTGTTCCCGCTTGATTGATCCTGAAATAGGTGGACAATTCCATGGGACAGCGAACCCCCTTGGGGATATAACAAAAAGAACCATCAGAAAATACCGCAGAATTTAGAGCGGCGAAATAGTTGTCCTGAATGGGAATGACAGTGCCGATGTATTTTTTTACCAAATCAGGGTGTTCTTGAATGGCTTCTGAGATGGAGCAGAATATAATGCCTTTTTCGGCCAAGGTATCTTTGAAGGTAGTGGCCACTGATACAGAATCCATGACGATATCTACTGCCACTCCCGCTAACTTCTTTTGCTCATTAAGAGAAATTCCCAATTTGTCAAAAGTTTTAAGTAGCTCAGGGTCTACCTCATCTAGGCTTTTATATTGGTCTTTTTTCTTGGGAGCAGAATAATAAGATATGGCTTGATAATCAGGTTTTGAATATTGAACGTTGGCCCACTCGGGCTCCTCCATATTCTTCCATGCCTCAAAGGCTTTTAAGCGCCACTGGGTCATCCATTCGGGCTCCTTCTTTTTTTGTGAGATGCGGCGGACAACTTCCTCATTCAAGCCTACGGGAAAGGTCTCAGAATCGATATCGGTATAAAAGCCGTATTCGTATTCTTTGGTTTCCAGTTCCTTTTTTAATTCTTCTTCAGTATATGCCATATCGCTTTATCTTAAAGGGAAAAACTTTCCCCACAGCCACAAGTTCGCTCCGCATTGGGATTGTTAAAAACAAAACCTTTGCCGTTCAAACCTCCGGAGTACTCAAGTGTGGTTCCCAAAAGGTAGAGTAAACTTTTCTTGTCAACTAAAATTTTGACTTGATTGTCTTCAAACAAACGGTCTTGTTCTGATTTTGCATTGTCAAAACTCAAATCGTAGGAGAGACCCGAACAGCCTCCACTTTTAACTCCCACTCTGACAAAGTCATCAGTAGGATTGAATCCCTCATCACGCATCAACTGTGATACTTTTTTTTGTGCATCGGGCGATACCTTTATCATTTGAAACAATTATAATTTAAAGTCATTACAAATATAGCGCATTTCCTTTTAAGAGTAGGCTTTTACTATCAATTCTGATTATGGTTCAATCGATATTTACTAATTCCAACGGGCCAATAAAATATCCCCATTTCCTTTGTTTGTTTCAAAAGGTGGATTTTTACTAAAAGATTGACCCACAAGGAATACGCTGCCGTCAGTCTGCACCAAAATATCGTGGGCAAAATCTTCGCCCTCACCTCCCAAGGTCATGGTCTTTTTTTGGGTTCCGTTTGAAGGGAAATACATCAAAAAAATATCGTTTTCTCCCTCATTTTTCTCAAAATCACCATCAGAACTTCGGGAGTAGCCAGTCAAGAAAATGGACCCCCACTGCCATTCGCTCATGGCGGTACCCTTGTCAAATTCACTGCCTCCAAAATTATAACTACCGACCAACCTTCCATTGGGATCAAGGGTAATTTGCCATACATCTGACCCCCCCTTGGAAAGGGATATGTTTTGATCGGAACTGTGGGTGTTGCCGATGATTCTAAAATGACCGTAAGCATCTTGGATTACTTTTGAGGCTTCATCAACCAAACTTCCACCGAAGGAATTTTCCCATAGCATCTCCCCCGATGGGGAAACCATAACGGTCCAAACATCATAACTGCCTTTAGGGTTTTTTACATCCACGTCATCGCTTTCTGAGGTGCCCACCACTAAAAAATTTCCCTCTCGAGTCTGAATGGCATCGTAGGATCGGTCATTGCTGGTGCCTCCAAAATATCTTTGCCATTCTATATTTCCATTGGCATCCAATTTGTGGCACCAAAACTCCCCTACCCCATGCCTGTTGGCTTTTGAGGACTTACCAGAGTTGCCTAAACCGTTGGAAGCGGTTACATCCAAAAAACCATTGAAAAAATAACCTCCCTCCTGGGTAGCAATGACATTGTAGGAGTGGTCATGACCTGAATATCCGAATGATTTCTTCCAAACGATTGCTCCATCTGCATCAATTTTGATGATCCAATTGTCGTGATACCCTTGGGTGGGGGGTACATCTCCATCCTGACTGTTGCTATAGCCCAAAAGAACAAACCCTCCTTCGGGGGTTTCTACTATAGAAAAACCAAAATCGTCGCCACTGCCGCCATAGGTTTTTTTCCATAAGATTTCACCGTCGTGGTCTAACTTGATTAAAAACAAATCCCAGTCGTTTGTGGTTCTTTCGCTAAAATCACCATCGGTACTTTTGGTGCTTCCCACCATTGCAAGTCCACCTTTTCGCAATGGGATAATTTCTCTTGCCACTTCCTCATCACTGCCACCCAAAAGGGTTATTTGGGTGAGCGTACCGCTGAATTCTACCTCGGTAGTATTTGTCGATAGGGAATCTGGAATACAACCCCAAAAAAGTGATACTGAAATGAAGAAAAGGAGTTTTTTATTCAATGCTCTTCTGATTTTTTAATGAGGAATAAACCTCGGTTAATATCGCTGATGGCAATCACTCCACTTTCAAAAAAAGGATAGACACTCCAGGCACCGATAAAGTCAGCGGAATTGTGTTCTGGAAAAGTATCAAAAAAACCGATTTCTTCCATGTTTTTATCGGCCAAACCGCTGATGTCAATTACCCTGATACCGGCAGAATAATTGGCCAAATAAAATAGGTCTCCCGAGACATAT
>JAACDY010000088.1 GCA_009936675.1 Bacteroidota bacterium | reverse complement strand
GGAGACACTCATTACAAACTCTATCACGGGAAAATATATAAAACTGACGCTCAGGGAACCATCACCTATGACGACCACGATCACCCCACCAACATCAAGCCGATTGATTTTTCGATTACCAAAAACGTAATTTCCATCTTATTTACGGCGCTATTGATGTTTGTGCTTTTCAGAGGATTGGCACAATCCTATCAGAAAAATGGCATGATCGCTTCAGGAATGGGACGCTTTTTGGAACCCATCGTCCTTTATGTTAGAGATGAAATCGCCATCCCCAACATTGGCGAAAAACACCACAGGAGATTTATGGGCTATTTGTTGACCCTATTCTTCTTTATTTGGTTTTTAAACCTTTTGGGATTAACCCCCTTAGGGATTAATGTAACTGGAAATATTGCCATCACATTTTGTTTGGCAATGATCACCTTTGTCATTACGACTTTGGTAGGAAAAAAATATTATTGGAAGCACATCTTTTGGATGCCAGGTGTGCCATGGCCTATGAAAATCATTTTGGCCCCCATCGAACTTTTAGGGATGATCATCAAACCTTTCTCATTGATGATTCGATTATATGCCAATATATCGGCAGGACACATTGTATTGATGAGTTTGATCGCCCTTATTTTCATTTTCAAAAACTGGATTGGATCTAGCCTCTCATTTATATTGGCTTTTTCCATCTCCATCATCGAAATTCTGGTGGCCCTTTTACAGGCCTATATTTTTACGGTATTGTCGGCCCTGTATTTTGGCTTTGCTGTTGAGGAACACGATGAAAACGACGATCATTAAGAAAGTATGTATAATTTAAATAAATATTAATTATGGAAATTCCAGCAATAGTAGGAGCAGGTTTAGTAGTAATCGGAGTAGGGATCGGTATTGGATCCATCGGAAGAGGTGCCATGGAGGCCATCGGACGTCAACCAGATGCTACTGGAAAAATTCAAACAGTAATGCTTATAGCAGCAGCCCTCGTCGAAGGAATCGGTTTCGCCGCATTGTTTGCCGTTTAATAAGTATGGTTTATCAACCCATAGATTGGGTTAAAATCTTTTAAGGATGGAAAAATTAATCAATGAATTCTCATTTGGTCTGTTTTTTTGGCAGTCCCTCATTTTTATAGGGCTAATCTTACTTCTTAGGAAGTTTGCTTGGAAACCTATTTTGGATGCTGTCAACGAAAGAGAAACGTCTATTAAGGATGCTATGAATTCGGCTGAGGAGGCCAAAAAAGAAATGGCTTCTATACAAGAAGACAACCAAAAAGTTCTAAAAGAAGCCCGAGCCGAGCGAGAAGCCCTTTTAAAAGACGCTCGTTCTAACGGTGCCGATATTGTTGCCCAAGCCAAAGCTGAGGCCAAGGCCGAAGCCGATAAAATCATCGCTCAGGCACAGGAATCCATTCAAAATGAAAAACGTGCTGCAATTACCGAGCTCAAAAATCAGGTAGCGCAAATCTCATTGGACATTGCCGAAAAGGTTATTGATTCCGAATTGGACAGCAAAGAAAAACAATCCAAATTGGTCAATCAACTCATCAAAGACGCTTCTTTATAAATAGACTATGAAAGCAGGAAGAGCTTCAATCAGATACGCTAAGGCACTTTTGGAATTCGCTATAGAAAGCCAAAAGGAAAAAGCCGTTGTTGAAGAGATGCAAAACATTCTTTCCGTCGTGGAAAGCAGTCCCGAATTGGACGATGCATTAAACAGCCCTGTTTTACCCAGTTCACAAAAAAGAAGAATTATTGATGGAATCTTTCCCAAAGCATCCAAAATTGTTCAAAGCCTTTTTGATTTACTATCCCAAAATGGTCGAGAGGGCATTCTTGGTGGAGTAGCTCATCACTACATTGAACTCTTCGACAAAAATCAAGGAAAAGTTGCCGCAACCGTTACCACTGCAGTCCCTCTGAGCGCAGATTTGGAAAAAGAGGTGCTCAAAAAGGCCGCCACCTTGACCCCTTTAAAAATAGAACTCAAAAATATCGTAGATCCCACCATCAAAGGAGGATTCATTCTTAGGGTTGGAGATTTACAGTACAACGCCAGCATAGCGGATCGCTTGGAAGCGTTAAAAAGAGAATTGATTACATCCTAATACCGAAAAATAAAAAAAATGGCAGACGTAAAGCCCGCTGAAGTTTCAGCAATATTAAAAAATCAATTGGCAGGATTCGAAGCCACCGCTTCTCTTGACGAAGTGGGAACTGTTCTCGAAGTAGGAGACGGTATTGCCAGAGTATATGGTCTTACCCATGCTGAGTATGGCGAACTGGTTACTTTCGAAAATGGAATAGATGGAATGGTCTTGAACCTTGAAGAAGACAACGTTGGGGTTGTATTATTAGGACCCTCCAAAGAAATCAAAGAAGGAAATACCGTAAAGCGTACCAAAAAAATCGCTTCCATCAACGTAGGAGAAGGTATTGTCGGACGTGTGGTTGACACTTTGGGAACTCCCATCGACGGAAAAGGCCCCATAGCGGGAGAAACCTTCCAAATGCCATTGGAGCGTAAAGCCCCTGGAGTAATCTTTAGACAACCCGTAAACGAACCCTTACAGACGGGGATCAAGTCTATCGACGCCATGATTCCTGTAGGGAGAGGGCAGAGGGAATTGGTTATTGGTGACCGTCAGACCGGGAAAACCACGGTTTGTATTGATACCATCCTCAATCAAAAAGAATTTTATGACGCAGGGGAACCTGTTTATTGTATCTATGTTGCTGTAGGGCAAAAAGCTTCTACTGTAGCTGGAATTGCAAAAATATTAGAAGACAAAGGCGCTTTGGATTACACTACCATAGTAGCCGCCAATGCTTCCGACCCAGCTCCCATGCAGGTTTACGCTCCCTTTGCCGGAGCCGCCATTGGAGAATATTTTAGAGATACTGGTCGTCCGGCCTTGATCATCTATGATGATTTGTCCAAACAAGCGGTCGCCTACCGTGAGGTATCCCTATTGCTTCGTCGTCCTCCAGGGC
The DNA here is from genome assembly GCA_009936675.1 of Bacteroidota bacterium. Taxonomy (GTDB): domain Bacteria; phylum Bacteroidota; class Bacteroidia; order Flavobacteriales; family Flavobacteriaceae; genus UBA8316. The sequence goes on along the minus strand of JAACDY010000088.1, from coordinate 1,832 downwards.
GTGAGGCCTACCCTGGGGATGTATTCTACCTTCACTCCAGATTGCTGGAGCGTGCGGCAAAAGTCATTGCCGATGACGATATTGCCAAGGGAATGAACGACCTTCCCGAATCCCTTAAAGACAAGGTAAAAGGAGGAGGTTCGCTTACGGCATTACCCATTATTGAGACACAAGCAGGAGACGTTTCTGCCTATATTCCAACCAACGTAATTTCCATTACCGATGGACAGATATTCTTAGAGTCTGACCTCTTCAACTCCGGGGTACGTCCTGCGATCAACGTGGGAATTTCCGTTTCTAGGGTAGGAGGATCGGCACAGATCAAATCCATGAAAAAAGTGGCGGGAACACTAAAGCTCGATCAAGCCCAATTCCGTGAATTGGAAGCCTTTGCCAAGTTTGGTTCCGATCTTGATGCCGCAACTTTGAACGTTATTGAGAAAGGACGTCGAAATGTTGAAATTCTCAAGCAAGCTCAAAACGATCCCTTTACCGTAGAGGAGCAAGTTGCCATCATCTATGCTGGATCCAAAAACCTTTTGAGAAATGTTCCCGTAGAAAAGGTCAAGGAGTTTGAAACGGCCTTTTTATTGACGCTCAAAAAGAAACACAAAAAAGTATTGGGCGAGCTTAAGGCTGGGAAGTTGACCGACAATGTCCTCGACACTCTCAATTCCGTAGCTCAAGAAACCTCCAAAGCATTTGAGTAGATGGCCAATCTAAAAGAAATACGAAATCGTATTGCCTCGGTCTCTTCGACCATGCAGATTACCAGTGCCATGAAAATGGTATCGGCTGCCAAGTTGAAGAAAGCCCAAGATGCCATTACCGCTATGCGGCCCTATGCCAACAAGCTGACGGAACTCATCCAAAATCTTAGCGGAAGCCTAGATGGGGAAGGGCAAAATCCATATACTGCCCAGCGCGCTGAGGAGAAAATCCTCATCATTGCCGTTACTTCCAACAGAGGATTGTGTGGAGCATTTAATACCAATATTATCAAGGAAACCTTGAGGTTGGCCAAGGAAGATTTTGCTGGCAAAACTGTTGAGGTGATGGGAATTGGCAAAAAAGGAGGGGACATCCTTTCCAAAACACTACCCGTCTACAGCCGTCACGATGCCATCTATGATGATCTCAATTTTGGTAATACATCAGCCGTAGCCCTAAAGGCTATGGAAGCTTTTGCCGAAGGCCAATATGACAAAGTTATGGTGGTTTATAACCGCTTTAAAAATGCAGCGACACAGATCGTTACCACCGAACAGTTCCTCCCCATAGTTGCTAAGGAAGATACGGCAAAACAATCCTCAGCAGACTACATTTATGAGCCTTCTCAATCGGCCATTATTGACGAATTGTTGCCTAAGTCACTCAAAATGCAGCTCTTTAAAGCCGTCAGAGATTCCTTTGCTAGTGAACACGGCGCCCGTATGACGGCCATGCACAAGGCCACCGACAATGCTACCGAACTGAGGGATCAACTCAAACTCACCTACAACAAAGCACGACAAGCAGCCATCACCAACGAGATTCTCGAAATTGTGGGTGGGGCAGAGGCCTTGAACAACTAATCAGCCGTTTACAATTAACGAATAGCCCCTTTATAGAAAAGGGGCTTTTTTTTATATTGATTTCCCTAAATCTTTAAAAATGAAAAACCTACCCAAGCTGATTAATCTGTTGGTAGGTGTCGTTCTATTTACGGCCAACATTATTCCCTTTGCCAGTCCAGAATTGATTTACCACCAAGCCTATCAAATTGAGTTTACGACCCCACAAAGTTACACCGTACTCAGAACCTTGTCCATTGTATTGGCGGTAATGGGATT
>JAACDY010000087.1 GCA_009936675.1 Bacteroidota bacterium | reverse complement strand
GTCAATGGAGAGGAATACAACGGTGTCATGCAAGAACAAGGACTCGATGATGATGAAATTGCTGATGTAATGAATTATATCCTCAATAATTGGGGAAATGAATATAAAGAAATGGTCACGGAAGAACAAGTCGCCAGTATAAATGAATAGTCTATTGGATTTTGGGTAAATTTTATCGCTATTTCTATATCGTTATATTTTTAATTTTCTTGGTATGGATGATTTTCTTAGACACCCACTCATTGAAAATTCACCGTGAGTTAAACCAAGAAATTGAAAAGCTTGAAACCCAAAAAAAGGAACTCAAGAATTTGATTGAAAAAGATTTAAGAAACATAGACCAATTGGTCAGCAAAGACAGTTTAGAGCGATTTGCTCGTGAAAATTACGGCCACAAAAAAGAAAATGAAACGATTTTCTACATAGAGATTGAAGATAGTTTGAATCTCCAATAAATTAATCCCATTTTTCTCCAATCTAGTTTGTTATAATTTTTTAAGCCATAATTTTAATCGTATTTTTATCCAAATTTCGACAATAGAAATGGCTAAAATTATCGCAATTGCTAACCAAAAAGGAGGCGTAGGTAAAACAACTACAGCAGTTAATTTGTCGGCCGCTATGGCGATCTTGGAAAAAAAGATATTGCTAGTAGATGCTGATCCACAAGCCAATGCAACCTCTGGACTTGGTGTTGATGTTAAAAGTCAAAAACTAGGAACCTACCAGTTGCTGGAACATACCGCTACAGCAGATCAAACCGTTATCTCTACTAGCACCCCAAATCTCGACTTGATTCCCTCACACATCGACCTTGTGGCCACAGAAATCGAACTGGTCGATAAAAAAAATCGGGAATACATGTTGAAAAAGGCTCTTGATTCTATTAGTGATCACTATGATTATATCATAATAGATTGTGCCCCTTCATTGGGACTAATTACTCTTAATGCTCTTGCTGCAGCAGACTCTTTGATCATCCCCATACAATGTGAGTATTTTGCTTTGGAAGGATTGGGCAAGCTCTTAAATACAATAAAAAGTGTACAAAAGATACACAACAAAAATTTAGACATCGAAGGTCTACTATTGACCATGTTTGACTCTCGTTTGAGACTCTCCAATCAAGTGGTGGAAGAAGTTCAAAAACACTTCGGTAAAATGGTTTTCAAAACCATTATTCAGCGTAATATTCGATTGAGTGAAGCTCCAAGTTTTGGGGAAAGTATTATCGATTATGATGCCACCAGTAAAGGGGCCAAGAATTACCTTTCCCTCGCCAATGAAATTATAAAAAAACGAAAAAAAATAATTAATGGCTAAGAAAAATAAAAAACAGGCTTTGGGAAGAGGGCTTTCAGCGCTCCTAGACGATCCTGAAAGAGAGATAAGCTCAGTCAGTGATGTCAATGCAGACAAAGTAGTGGGGAACGTTATCGATCTAGAAATCGATAAAATCGAGGTCAATCCCTACCAACCCAGAACACACTTTAATGAAGAAGCCATCGAAGAATTGGCAGAATCCATTAAAGCCCTTGGAATCATTCAGCCTGTGACAGTTCGTAAACTGGGTAGAAATCAATACCAATTGGTCTCAGGAGAGCGCCGTTATCGGGCTGCAAAATCTTTGGATTTTGATACCATTCCGGCATTTGTGAGAATCGCCAATGACCAAGAAACTCTTGAAATGGCCTTGGTTGAAAATATTCAAAGAAGAGACCTAGATCCCATAGAAATTGCTCTCTCCTATCAACGATTGATCGATGAAATTCAACTCACTCAAAACCAATTGAGTGAAAGGGTTGGAAAGAAAAGATCTACCGTAGCCAACTACATGCGCTTACTTAAGTTGGATCCCATCGTCCAAACAGGAATGAGAGATGGATTTCTTTCCATGGGGCATGGTAGAGCCTTGATCAATCTAGAAGAAAATGAAAAGCAATTGGAGATTTATGAAAAGATCATTGCTGGCTCGCTTTCTGTAAGGGAAACTGAGTCTCTGGTTCAGAAAGTCAAAAAAGGGCAATCCCCAAGCCCATCAAAAACTTCCCAGCCGATATTTTTCAATAATGCGGCAGAGGAGCTTAGAAGTTATTTCAATATTACGGTCACTGTCAAAGGAAACGAAAAGGGAAAAGGGAATATTCAAATCCCATTTAACTCTCAAGAAGACCTCAACGAGATCATCAAAAAAATAAAAAGTGAAGACTAGAGTCTTTATCCCAATCCTACTCCTGCTTAACCTTCAAGTTTTCGCGCAACAACTCCCCAAAGAAGAGCAAAAAACTCGAAAACAAAGACTGATCGAGAGTCCTTTGACCCCCTCTAAAGCGGCATTTTACTCGGCCATACTGCCTGGTTTGGGACAGATTTATATTGGTAAAGCATGGAAAGTTCCATTTGTTTATGGAGCTATTGGCGCATCGGTTTATGGATACGTGTACAACCAAAAAGAATTGGATCGCTACAGAACAGCCTACAAAAGAAGGAGCAGTGGTTATACAGATGATGAGTTTATCAAACTCATTCCCGACAAAACTAAATTGCTTGAAGGGATGAAATTTCACAAAAACTACAGAGATATGTCATTTCTCTTTATATTGGGAACCTATATGTTAAACATTTTAGATGCCAATGTAAGCGCTCATCTGATGCAGTTTAACATTAAAGACAACTTAAGTGTCAAGCCTAAATTTGAACCAGACGTATTCGGCACAGATGCCAATGTAGGTTTACAGGTCTTGGTCAAACTTTAAAAAAAGATATGAAGTTTGCATTATTAGGATATGGAAGAATGGGCAAAGCGATAGAACAAATCGCTTTGGATAGAGGCCATCAAATCGTTTGTAAAATAGATAAGAATCTGAGTGAAGGAAAACTGCATGAAGCCGATGCAGCCATTAACTTTAGCATTCCAGATGCTGCGGCAGATAATATCTCCAGTGCGCTGAATCAAAGAGTTCCAGTGGTTTGCGGAACAACTGGCTGGTTGGATGCCTACCAACAAGTGACTCAAACTGCCCTTGAAAAAAATACTGCTTTTCTCTATGCATCCAACTTCAGCGTGGGAGTCAATCTCTTTTTTAAAGTGAACAAAGTCTTGGCTGACATGATGCATCCGCATAAGGAATATAGGGCTTCAATGGAGGAAACCCACCATATTCACAAATTGGATGCACCCAGTGGCACCGCAATAACACTGGCAGAGGGCATTATCGAAAATAGTGATCTCATCGACTGGAAGTTGGATGAGGATGCTAAAGACAGTCTAAGCATTCAATCTTACAGGGAAGGAGAGGTACCCGGTACCCACAGCATTAAGTACAAATCTACTATCGATGATATCACCATCGAACACAAAGCCCATAACAGAAAAGGCTTTGCCCTTGGTGCAGTGATTGCCGCAGAATGGATCGTGGGTAAAAAAGGAATTTTTAAAATGGATGACGTCCTAAATCTATAATTAAATGAGTGGAATTCAATGGATCATTTTCGGCTTGGCAATTCAAGTCGTTCACTTTTTAGGAACTTGGAAATTATATAAGGTAGCCGGAGAAGCACCTTGGAAGGCTATCGTTCCGGTTTACAATGCCATCGTTTTTTTAAAAATCATTCACCGCCCCAAATGGTGGATATTCTTATTGTTTCTTCCTGTCATCAATCTGATGATGTTCATGGTTTTATGGATTGATACTGTGAAACATTATGGAAAAAGCAAAACCATAGACAGTGTATTGGCTGTTGTGTCTCTAGGATTTTACATCTATACGATCAATTATCAACCTGTTCCGAAATACATCTCAGATAAAAATGATATTTCTAGATCTGCTTTTAGTGAGTGGATCGGCTCTATCGTTTTTGCTGTAGTGGCCGCAACTTTTGTCCACAATTACTTTTTTCAACCCTACATTATTCCAACAGGATCATTAGAAAGATCCCTACTCATTGGTGACTTCTTATTTGTTAGCAAATTCCATTACGGTGCGAGAATTCCTACAACCACAGTTGCATTTCCTATGGTTCACGACACCCTTCCAATAGTAAAGACCAGATCATACTCCAACAAGCCTCAATTGCCTTATCTGAGACTGCCGAGAATTCAAAAGATCAAAAGAAATGATATTGTTGTGTTCAATTGGCCTGCCGACACCGTTAGAAGGTTTTTCGTTAGAGAAACTGGCGTCAAAAAACCTTTGGATAAAAAATCAAACTACGTCAAAAGATGTGTGGGAATCGCTGGAGATACACTCGAAATCATCGGTGGTTTTGTCCATATCAATGGAAAGAAAAACGTATTGCCAGACAGGGCAAAAGTGCTCTATAATTTTAAAGCTTACAACAGCAAAGGGGTATCGTCCAGAAAACTATTAGAACTCGGTGTAAAAGACTTCTACAGAAGATTCAGAATCGAAAACATCACTCAAAACAGCTATGACCAACTGGCTCCGTATTTGGTGGGTACTCAGCCAGGTGGCCAAGAAAATTTTATAGTGATCACCCGCCATACCGGATTGCCCATTGAATTGATCAGGTCTTTAAGGTTAAGGGTCAGTGAAATCCTCGAAAAAACAAAAGATTTAAATCTGACCGTCAAGGAGGCTGAAGAAATTCAAAAACAAAATTTGGTCGACAGTATAGTTCAAAGAAACCAAAAAAATAAAACGCCCAATTCATCTTTTTTCCCTAATAAAATTCCATTTGACTGGAACCAAGATAATTTGGGGCCAATAGTTATTCCTAAAGCAGGAGTAACTATTGATTTGGATTTAAACAACTTACCCCTCTACAAAAAAATAATCGTTGATTATGAAAAAAATGAGCTTGGAACTGAAGGCACCACCCTCCTGATCAACGGAAAGAAAAGCACTCAGTACACCTTTAAAATGGATTACTACTGGATGATGGGAGATAACCGTCATCGTTCGGAAGACAGCCGTTTTTGGGGATTTGTTCCAGAAGATCATATTGTTGGAAAACCAGTATTCATTTGGTTCAGCATCGATGGAGTCAATGATGGAATACGAAACTGGAAAATAAGATGGGATAGGGTCTTTTCCACCGTTGGTGGTTCTGGAGAGCGGGTATCCTATTTCCCCTATTTTGTCCTACTCATTGTGATTTGGCAAGGCTATGTTTATTACCGCAAGCGAAAAAGTAAAAAGCAAGGCTAGTGGTGACTGGAGTTTGTCCTGCATACCTCCCCAACATCCACTATATGGCTTGGGTGGTATCCCAAAGACAAGTTACAATGGTTACTAACAATCCCTACCAAAAACAAACCTATAGGAATCGCACTGAAATATATGGTGCCAATGGAAAACTAAAATTAACCATACCTATAGTTCACACCAAGAATAAAGACCGTCAAATCGACGAAGCTGTGGCCATTCACTATGAAAATAATTGGCAAAAAGACCACTGGAAATCACTAGAAGCCGCCTATCGCTCCTCCCCTTTCTTCGAATTTTATGAAGATGATTTACATCCTTATTATCATCAAAAATTTGAAAAACTAATGGATTTTAACATTGCCTTGATTAAAAAGATCCTCTCTCTTTTGGATGTCGAAGTGGATCTCCTTACAAAGGAAAACGTCGATGAAGAATTTTCTGATTTGATCATCGCTAAGAAAAAGCTTAATAAAGTCAACCCGCACTACCATCAAGTTTTTCAATCCAAACACGGATTTATAAATAACCTGAGCATCTTAGATTTATTATTCAATTTAGGGCCGCAAAGTCTGGAATATCTCAGGCAAATCAAAAATTGAATTTACTTCCATTCCAGCAATGCTGAAATGGGTTTATGATCTGAAAGCTTAATGTCATGGGTCTTAAAATTTATGACCTTGAATTTTTGATCGGTAAAAATAAAATCGATTCGAAAGGGAAAATAAGCCAGTTTATAGGTTGCGCCCAAACCGTTACCCGACAGAATAAAAGCATCCAAACGATTGTCTTTTAAGCGTTTGTAAACCCTACAAAAGGCATTGTTATTCAGGTCTGTACAAATGATGGTTGGGTAATTATTTTTTTGTTCGACTTTATCAAATCGATCAATCTGAAGCTCTTGTTTCTCAACGACAGACTGTATTCTTTCAATGAATTTTTGAGAATGTTCTTGGGTAAAAAGGGTGTCTTTTAGATTAATCCTCAGTGATTCCAGATGTACATTGTAAATTCTAATGCTGTCTTTTTTGTAAAAAAAATCGGCATACAGAGCACTGTTATTGGAATCCTCAAAGTCCAGCCCCCCACGATTCAAAAGTGGATATTTCGATAAAATACAGAGTCCATTTTGTCCGTTCTTTTTTGACGAGGCAATGTATTGATGGGGATAGTTTTTAAATTTTGGACTGAACTCCTTGGAGTACTCTTGCAAACAAACCAGGTCGGGACTTTCTTTATTGACACAACTTTCAATGGATTGGGGAACCGATTTGGAGTCGATCCATTCAAAACTATTGAACAATCTAACATTAAAACTCATCACTTTGATCCCACTAGAAATGGGAATGGCATTATTGGGAAACTTATAGAGTTTTCCCCACTCCTTAAATCCAATTAAAACAGAGAAAATAAAAAGAAGAAAAGGCCACTTGAATTTAATGATCCAAAAAACAAAGAAAATCACATTAATTAACGCAATAACAGGAACCATCAAGTTGAGAAATGGGTAATGGTAAAAGTCCCAAAATGCATCCATCAAAAAAAGCTGAAGTGTCAACAATACAAGGTTGATCAGCATTAAAATTTTAGACAGAAAATTCAATTTCATAGCAAAGGGCTTAATTTATAGCATGCTTGGTGTTATTCTTTTCCAGCTCTAAACAAATAGTCTTTTTCTTCTTTGCTTAGGCTGTCATAACCCGACTTACTGATTTTATCCAAAATACTATCAATTTTATTTTGATGATCGCTTTCACCACTATTTTTTGAGGCAGCCGATTTATTTTGAGGAGCGCGGTACACGGTTTTAAGATGTTTTTTTGCAAAAATTGACTGCCAAACGCCCTGAAAACCTGATCCTATATCTCTTCCTATACTCAGTTGTCTGGCATAGAAAAAGCCCAATACTGCTCCACCTATATGGGCCAAATGACCACCTGCATTACCATAGGGGATTTGAATAACATCGAGGAAAAAGAAAGCCAGACCAAGGTATTTTAATTTTAGGTTGACAAAGAAAAAACGAATCTCCTGATCGGGAGTATAAGTACAAATGAATATAAACACAGCCATCACTCCAGCAGAGGCTCCTATCATAGGGGGGTAGGTTCCTGCAAACACAGGAAACAGAGCATAGCTACCTATAAAAATTAAACCGCCTGAAATGACACCCAAAAAATAGTTATTGATAAAAATTCGATCCGGGAACAGATTAAGGAGCAAACGTCCGGCATAAAAAAGAAGCACCATATTCCACAATAAATGAAAAAAACCACTGTGAATAAAACTATAGGTAATCAAAGTCCAAGGCCTTGTGACAAAAGTTCCAATATTAGGAGAAAGCTGAAGCCAGTTCATGTAGGCATTAGACGGAATATTAAACAAAAAGAAAAGCACATTGAGTATCGTGGGTAGTACAAAGCAAATCACATTGACTAAAATGATTTTTTCTGCAATGGAAAAAGTGGCAAACCTGTATTTGAGATTCTCCAAAAAACTCATAAATCTCAACGATTGTTATTGAACTCTTTTTTCTTCCAATACCACATCATGGCCAAACCAGTGATGGCTCCACCCACATGAGCAAAGTGAGCAATAGGACCAATAGAGTATGATGAGAAACCAAAGAAAAGGTCCGCCAGTATTAGAATGGGAACCAAAAACTTGGCTTTAACGGGTATGGGGGGGAACAAAAGCATCAATTGAGCATTGGGGAATAGCATCGCAAAACCCACCAAAACACCGTAGAGCGCTCCCGACGCACCTACCATAACAGAACGAAAGGCATTGAATGCACCCGAGAGTTGTCCCTCTCCAATCTCACTAATGGCCGCAGTAGGCAATTCGGCGGTTTTATAAAAACTGCTGATTTGAGGGGCTGTAAGTCCGAATTCATTCAAAGCGCTATTGACACTATCCACTTGATAGTAATACAATAAAAGCTGTAATGCAGCGGCACCAAATCCTGTAGAGATATAAAAGAAAATAAACTTCTGTTTTCCCCACATTTGCTCTAAAGGGGTTCCGAACATCCACAATCCAAACATATTGAAAAAAATATGGGAAATATCCCCATGCATAAACATATGTGTGAGGGGCTGCCAGACTTCAAATTTTGGGTTTTCAGGATAGTGTAGTGCGAACCAATCATATACTTGATCACCAAGAGTAAGGGTCGCCAAGAAAAAAATTCCATTGATGATCAGCAAGTGTTTTACTGTTTCGGTAACGTTCCGCATTAATCCAATTTTTTTTCTAATTCTTCTTTATCTAAAGTAATAAAAATCTTACGATTAAAAGGACTGGTCAAGGTGTCTTTACAAGCAAAAAGATCATCTACCAATGCCTGTTGCTCCACCACCGTAAGGGTAAAATTACCTTTGATAGAAAGGGACTTGGATAATATTTTAGCCATATAATCCGCTTGGCTAAAACTGGCTACTTGCTCTTGTGCATCGGGAGTAGAAAATATATCCTCAAAAAGTTGTCCCAACTTCTTATCGTCGCAAATTGCGGGAATACCCGTAATGTGAAGGAGATTTTCTTGTTGTTTTACCACAAACCCCATGGCATTGAGGTTGGCCTCCAATTCCCCAAACAAAGCAATTTGATGTTGGGTCAATTCAATTTCCTTGGGAAAGATCAATTGTTGACTGACCATATCTCGTTTGGTAATACTGCTGAGAAATTTTTCATATAATACCCTTTGATGTGCCCTTTGTTGGTCAATGACCAAAAGACCAGAACGGGTGGTGGTCACAATGAACTTTCTCAGTAACTGAAAGACTTTGGGAATTTGTTCTATATCAAGTTTTAATTCCTCATCTGTTTTGCTAGGCTCATTGGGTATCTCCAATCCAGAATAGAGACTTTCCCAACTGCTTTTTGAAGCTTTAGGAAACCCCTTTTCAGAGTTTTGGAAAGGATTAAAACTAGAATCTACCTCTATGGAAGGTATGTTTGAAGGTGGTTTTTGCTGAAAATCATAAGGGGTATCCAAATTGGGATCTCGTTCAAAGTCTAAAGCAGGTGTGACTTGAAACATTCCCAAACTGTGTTTTACCATTGATTTAATGATCGCATAGAGGTTTTGCTCCTCTTCAAACTTAATCTCTGTTTTTGTTGGGTGAATGTTAATATCAATGGTTTTCGGATCAATTTGAATAAATATAAAATAACCCGGATGAAATTGATCCCTCAACAAACCTTGAAAAGCAGAACTGACTGCATGGTTTAAAAAAGGACTCTTGATAAAACGCTTATTAACAAAGAAAAACTGCTGGCCCCTAGATTTTTTTGCGAATTCGGGTTTTACAATAAACCCTTCAATCCCAGCCACTGTGGTCATCTCCTCAACGGGAATCAATTTCTCTTCTATTTTATTTCCAAAAATATTGGCAATTCGTTTTCTGAAATTTACTGCAGGCAAATCAAAAAGCTCTGTACCATTTTGCATAAATGTGAATTTCACTTCAGGATGGGTCAAGGCTACCCGATGAAACTCATCGATGATGTGCCGCAATTCAACTTTATCAGATTTAAGGAAATTTCTTCTTGCAGGGACGTTATAAAAAAGATTTTTTACGGCAATGGATGTTCCGATGGGAGCAACAGAAACCTCCTGATCTTCTACTTTACTTCCTGAAATTTTAAGGCAGGTCGCCATTTCGTCCTCTGCCCTTTTGGTATGAACCTCCACTTGAGCGATGGCAGCGATTGAGGCCAAAGCCTCTCCCCTAAAACCTTTGGAGGTTATGGAAAACAGATCGTCGGCAGATTTTATTTTGGAAGTCGCATGACGCTCAAATGCCAATCTCACATCGGTGATGGACATCCCAATACCATTGTCGATGACTTGAATCATGGTTTTTCCAGCTCCATTGATCAATAATTGGATTTGGGTAGCCTTGGCATCAATTGCATTTTCCAAAAGCTCTTTGACCACAGAAGCCGGTCTTTGAATGACCTCACCGGCAGCAATTTGATTGGCCACATGATCTGGCAAAAGCGAAATGATATCAGCCATTAGCCTTTGAATAGGGATAAGTCAAAATCAATAACGTAAAGAAAAACCAAAACCAAAATCAATATGATAATGACCAAGCGGGTAGAAATTCCTCGGTTACTTCGAGTTCGCATCTTTAGACGAGCGTCCTTCCATTGCTGACCAAAGTCATTCTGGTTATAGGTGTCTCTATATTTTGAAAATTTGGAATCAAAATCGTAGAGATTACCTCCTTCCTTACCACCGTAATAACGGGGGGTGTAATTGTACCTTCGGTTTTTTTTAAGTTTGAAAAGACTGATCTTCATACGTCATATATTGATGATGGGGGCGTGGCAGTAATTCAATCAAATTTAACGAAAGTGAACGAAATTGCCATTGGGTTTAGCAATTTATAACACAAAAACTAAAGACTGGTCATCCTCAAAGCAGTGACGGCAGCCTCAACACCTTTATTGCCTTTATCCCCTCCACTTCTGGCCTTGGATTGAACGATGGTGTCATCTGTCAATACACAAAATATTACGGGTGCCTCTCCGTTGAGATTCAAATCTTTTATTCCCTGAGCCACAGCATTTGAAATGAATTCAAAATGTCTTGTTTCCCCCTGAATGACGCATCCAATAGCAATAATGGCATCAAAGTCCATTTGTTGAGCCGTGCTCGCTCCATAAATCAATTCAAAACTACCGGGAACATCGATTCTGACGATATTTTCTGGAGTGACGTTGTGATTGATCAAAGTAGCTTTGGCTCCCTGAAAAAGAGCTTCAGTAATATCATGATTCCACTCTGACACAACCAATGCGATTCGAAAATTTTTTCCGTCAGGAACTTTAGAATGATCGTATTGAGAAAGACTGTTGTCGGCAGTAGCCATTAATTGAGGTTTTCCAATAGACCTATTTGGACTTCTACCTTTCGGGCTTCTGCCGAATCGGGATATTCAGATTGGATTCTTTTGAAAAAGCCTAGAGCTGCACTATTTTTACCCAAAGAGGTACCCAAAATTCCAGCTTTAAAAAGATACTTAGGGGCACTGAAAGAATTATCACTGGACTCAAAAGCCGCTAGGTAATAATCATAGGCTTCTTCAGGCTGGTCAATTTGAGCAAAAGCATCACCGATGGCTCCTTTTGCCAAAGCTTTCAACAATATATCATCAGTGTCAAATTGGTCGAGATATTCGATAGCATTGACATAATCACCCAAATTAAGGTAAGCCATACCAGCACTGTAAGTAGCCAATTTGGCCGCAGGTGTTCCTCCATAATTGTCAATAATATCCAAAAAGCCATACTTTCCTTCACCACCATTGAGGGCTCTGCGAAACAAAGAATCAGGATCTTGACCGTTAACGGCCAACTCAAAATAATATTGAGCTTGGCTCAGTTCACTTACTGCCTCCAATTTTTGAGGTTCAAAGATGTAGTTCTGATAGCCCAAATAGGACAATACAGACAAAGCGATGACCCCAACACCTGCCAAAATAAAATTTTGGAATTTGGAGACCCATTCCTCTGTTCGAGATGCAGTGGTGTCTAATTTGTCAAACACCTCAGCAGTGGTACTATCCACTTCAACCTGCTTTTCGTTAACAGGTGCAATTGATTTTTTATAACCTCTCTTTTTGTAGGTTGCCATCTTTGTATTTTTAAGTTCCCAAAATTAACCTTTTTTAGTGCAAAACCAAAAACTCACAGAATAATGAAAATCAGGGGAGAAAATTAATTTAAATTTTGTTTTACCTTTCTCAACCAAACTATATTTGCAATCATGTTTTTAAAGCAATTGACCCTAACCCATTATAAGAATATAGAGGCCTCTCAATTCCGTTTTCAGGCTCCTATTAATTGTTTTATTGGGAATAATGGAATAGGTAAGTCTAATATTTTAGACAGCATCTATCATTTGGCGTTTACCAAAAGCTATTTTAATCCCTCCGGAGTCCAAAACATTCAGTTTGGAAAGGAATTTTTTCTGATTGAAGGAAAATTCAACAAAGAGGGAAAAGAAGAAAAAATCAACTGCAGCCTCAAGAAAGGTCAAAAAAAGACCGTTAAAAGAAATGGGAAAGTTTACGTTAAAATTTCAGAGCACATTGGGCTCATTCCATTGGTGATTATTTCACCCGCCGATCGGAATTTAATCATTGAAGGCAGCAGCACCCGGAGGAAATTTATCGATGGTGTCATTGGTCAAACCGATAAAAACTATTTGAAAAACCTTTCCGACTACAATAAAGTACTCGCACAACGCAACGCATTACTGAAGTTTTTTGCTCAAAATAGAACCTTTGATGGGGACACTTTGGCCATTTATAACCACCAAATGAGTGAACTGGCACATCCCATTCACAAAAAGAGAGAAGCATTCATGGAAGTGTTTATTCCCATATTTTCAAAAAGATACCTGAGCATCAGTAGCGGTGCGGAGGAAGTGGACATACAATACACATCCCAACTCAGCGAAAATAAAATGTCTGATTTGATGGATCAAAGTTTAGAAAAAGATAAAATATTGCAGTTCACCTCGGTTGGAATCCACAAAGATGACCTGGATTTGCTAATCTCGGGAATGCCCATCAAAAAATTTGGGAGTCAAGGGCAACAAAAAACTTTTCTGATCGCACTCAAACTGGCACAATTTGATTTTATCAAAGAAAAATCTGGGATGAGTCCCATAGTATTACTGGACGACATTTTCGATAAGTTAGATCAAGAAAGGGTAACGCAAACTATACAATTATTTGACAATGAAAGTCTTGGACAAATATTTATCTCAGACACTCACGAAGACAGAATCAAAGCAGCACTGAAGATGAGTTCTTCTGCCTACGAAATTTTTAACCTCAGTTAATGATGCACAGATATTTTATCCTCATTTTGATGATCTTGTGTTTGGGTTGTAAAAATGAAATTACACCAAGCGATCTTCCCTTGCTTAACGGCTATTGGAATATTGAATACATCACCCACAAAAATGAAACTTTTTATCCCAAGGGAGCCGCCAAGCTATTGGATTTTTACGAATCGAATGAGAAAAATGGGGTAAGAAAAAAAGTACACCCTGAATTGGGAAATAAGTTTTTAGTGACCCAAGATTTAAATAATTTTAAGATTACCTTTAAGGGAAAGAATTGTTACCTGAATTTTCAAACGGCTTGGGATCAATGGCAGGAAAGGATTATAAAATTGAATGAAAACAAATTGATTCTAGAGCACCAAGAAAAAAGATATCATTACCAAAGGTTTCACAGCGAACATTGATTCATGAAGTCATCCAAAAGAAAATTTGAACCTCAAAGCATAGGTAAAGTATTGGACGAAATCGTTCAGTCAAAAGCCTTGAAAAGTGGAATTACCAATGCGCGCATCAATGAGTTGTGGTATGAGTTGATGGGATCGCATATGACCAGTTACACAGAAAAAGTTTCACTCAGGGGAAACACACTTTTTGTGTCATTGAATAATGCAGCCTTGAGAGACGAACTGGGATATGGAAAGGAAAAAATTCTGAAAATGATGAATGAAAAGTTGGGTAGTGAGGTACTCGAAAAAATCGTACTTCGCTAGAACATCTCTCTGCCAGAAAAATGAAACGCTCCTTCAATTTCAGCATTCTCATTACTATCAGAGCCATGTACTGCATTTTCACCCATAGATGTTGCAAATTGTTTACGCAAAGTTCCCTCTACAGCCTCCTCTGGGTTGGTGGCTCCAATTAAAGTTCTAAAGTCATCTACCGCATTTTCTTTTTCGAGTATGGCGGCCACTATAGGCCCTCGACTCATAAAAGATACTAATTCACCAAAAAAGGGGCGTTCCTTGTGAACCGCATAAAACAATTCCGCATCGCGAAGTGACATCTGGGTCATCTTCATTGATACAATTCTGAATCCTGAAGCGTTAATTTTATTGAGGATGGCTCCAACGTGTCCCTTTTCTAAAGCGTCGGGTTTGATCATAGTGAAAGTTCTGTCAGAAGGCATAACGTTTTTTTTGTTGCAAATTAAAAAAAAATGTAATCGTTTAATGTCTCCAACTCCATTAATTCAATTTTAGACCACAGCTTTAAATCATAAGGAGCAAATTTTGGTATATTTGAATACATGAATCAACAACTGCTCAAAGCATTTCAAAAAGTACTCGATACCCCAAAAAAAATAATCATCATCCCCCACAAAAACCCGGATGGTGATGCCTTGGGAAGCAGTCTTTCGCTTCATGCTTTTTTAAATAAAACTGGACATCAATCCCACATAATATCCCCTAATGAATACCCTGAGTTTCTGGATTGGATGCCCGGCCAAAACGAAATCTTAAAATTCTCTCAGTTTACTGATCAATCCACCCAATGGATTGAAAATGCTGATATCATTTTCACCCTAGATTTTAATCAACTCAGTAGAATTGATAAAATGGCTCCCATTGTGGAACAAAGCGACGCCCAAAAAATAATGATTGATCACCACGAACATCCAGGTGACTATGCCTCAATTACCTACTCAGACGCTACCATAGGATCTACTTGTGAAATGGTATTTGAATTGATTTCCGCTCTCGATCACGATAAAATTGACAGCGCTATCGCTACTTGTCTCTACACAGGAATTATGACCGATAGCGGCTCATTTAGATTTCCATCGACCACAGCAAGAACACATCAAATTGTAAGTACACTCATTGAAAAAGGGGCAATACCCCATTTCATTCACCAAAAAATATATGACACCTACTCCTTCAATAGGTTACAACTCTTGGGAACAGCCCTAAAAAACCTAACTAAGATCCAGGAAATCCCAGTGGTCTACATCACCCTTTCCCAAAAGGAGTTGAATCAAAACAATTTTAAAAAAGGAGATACGGAGGGTTTTGTAAATTATGGCTTAAGTCTTCTGGGAATATCTTTGGCCGTAATCATGATTGAAAATGAAGCAGAAAAAATCATTAAAATGTCTTTTAGATCCAAAGGTTCCTTCGATGTCAATCAATTTGCCAAAAAATATTTTAACGGAGGAGGGCACATCAATGCGGCAGGTGGTGTCTCTCACTCACCTCTAGCGGAAACTGTAAGCCAGTTTAGAAATGCGATCGCTCAAGAAAAATCTCATTTTGATGTCTAGGACCCTATTCTTATCTCTTTTAGTTGTTGGAGTGGTGAGTTGTCAAAACCTTGAGCCACGACGACCCATTAACAAACAAAAGCAAGTTTTTCTCAAAGAATCTGCCAAAAGAAACAAAAATATCATTGCCATCGAACAAACGTTGTTTCGCCAAGCAATTCAGCAGGAGGAAAAGCTATCCTTTGAGAGTACTTCACAAGGTTTTTGGTATGCCTAT
>JAACDY010000086.1 GCA_009936675.1 Bacteroidota bacterium | reverse complement strand
GTTTTTTTCGGCCCACATCAAATACATTCGCATCAACATTTCGGCCCAATCACAACTTTCTGTTCCTCCAGCACCTGCAGTGATCTGAAGGACTGCACTCAGGTCATCTCCTTCGTCAGACAACATGTTTCGAAATTCAATATCCTCAACTAGATTTATGGTCTGGCGATAATGCTCTTCTACTTCTGCGTCGGTGATTTCACCTGTTTTTTGGAATTCCAACAAAACGGATAAATCCTCTTCTTTTTGTCGGACATGCTCGTAGTCTTCCACCCATTTTTTTAGGTTTCTTATTTCGCGCATTAGCTTTTCGGCCTGCTGTGCGTCGTCCCAAAAATTGGGTGCTAGTGTTTTTTCCTCCAGATTGGCAATTTCTATTTTTTTGGCATCAATGTCAAAGATACCCCCTTAACGCACCAAGGCGATCACTAAGTTCTTTCTCTTTTTCGGTAGAAATCATTCTTTATTTTTGTAAATTAACTTTTGACAAAATTAATTTTAAATTTTTAACCCAAAAGATAATTTAAAGTTATGTCAAATTAAAATAACCTACTTAGTATGAATTTCAAAAACTTTCCCTTCAGATTTTTTTTTACAGTCGTTTACTCAGTTACTTTTGTCCTAGGATGTAATTCTAACCATAAAAATATGCCCAATTCCAACATAAGCCCACCAGTGGCTGATGTAGTTCCTTACCAACACAAGATTCACAACCACATTCGCATAGATCCCTATTATTGGCTAAACCAAAGGGATAATCCTGAGGTTTTGGATTATCTAGATCGGGAAAACGATTATTACCAAAAAATGACCGTCCATACCCAATCTCTTCAGCAGGAACTTTACAAAGAAATGCGTTCCCGTATAAAAGAAGATGACAGCTCT
This sequence comes from Bacteroidota bacterium, assembly GCA_009936675.1. Taxonomy (GTDB): domain Bacteria; phylum Bacteroidota; class Bacteroidia; order Flavobacteriales; family Flavobacteriaceae; genus UBA8316. The sequence goes on along the minus strand of JAACDY010000086.1, from coordinate 8,539 downwards.
GTTCCCTATTTTTACAATGGGTATTGGTACATCACCCGATACGAGGAAGGAAAAGATTATCCTCTCTACATTCGGAAAAAAGCAGTTCTGAGCGCAAAAGAAGAAGTACTGTTTGACTGCAATGAAATGGCACCAGGCTTGGATTACTTTCGATTGGTGGGGATATCGGTGAGTCCCGACAATACCAAAGTTGCTTTTGGTGTTGACACGGTCTCCCGACGTCAATATACCATCAAGATCAAAGACCTAAAGAGTGGAAAATTGTTGGAATCCAAAATAGAAAACACCACAGGAGGCAGTGTCTGGGCTGCGGATCATGCGACACTTTTCTATAACAAAAAAGATGATCAAACCTTGCGCTCCGAAGCCGTTTACAAACATGATATAGACACTCCTAATCAAGCCGATCAACTTGTCTATGAAGAAGTTGATGAAACCTATTCGGTCTATGTCAGTGCTTCAAAATCCAAGGAATTTATTTTTATATCCTCTCATAGCACCACGACCAGTGAGCATCGTTTTATCAGATCGGATCAGCCCGAAGCAGATTTTAAGGTTATTCAAGCCCGAACCAGTGGTTTGGAATATGATGTTGCCCATTTTGGGAATCATTTTTACCTTCATACCAATTTCAACGGAGCTACTAATTTTCAGATTATGCGAACGTCTATTGACCAGACTACATCTGAATTTTGGGAGCCTTTGTTGCCCCATCGCAAGGATGTTTTAATTGAGGATATCGAATTATTTGACCAGTATTGGGTGGTCAATGAAAGAGAAAATGGTCTTTCGAGATTGAGAATCATGCGTTGGGATAACACGGAAGACTATTATCTTCCTATGGAAGAAGAGACTTACACCCTTCACATTTCACTTAACCCAGAGTTTGAGTCAACCCAACTTCGGTATGTTTTCAATTCTTTGACCACGCCCACCTCGGTCATTGAATTTGATATGCTTTCCCAACAGAAGACCATATTAAAAACCCAAGAGGTGTTGGGGGATGATTTTGATTCGAGTCATTACCGTTCACAAAGATTATGGGCTGATGCTAGAGATGGTGCCAAAATTCCGATTTCAATCGTTTACCACAAAGACACTGAGTTGACGGAATCTACGCCCATACTTCAATATGCCTATGGCTCCTATGGTCATATCATTGACCCGTCCTTTTCCTCCAATCGTCTGAGTTTGTTGAATCGGGGATTTGCTTTTGCCATTGCACACATTAGGGGAGGAGAGTATATGGGCAGACATTGGTATGAGGAGGGTAAATTGCTGAAGAAAAAAAACACCTTTTACGACTTTATAGATTGTTCGAAGTTTTTAATTGATCAAAAATACACTTCTCCAGAACACCTATACGCCAATGGAGGCTCAGCCGGAGGGCTTTTAATGGGCGTGATCATTAATTTGGCTCCCGAATTATACAATGGGGTGATTGCCGATGTCCCTTTTGTAGATGTGGTCACCACCATGTTGGACGATACCATTCCTCTGACCACTTCTGAATATGATGAGTGGGGCAATCCCAATAAAAAAGTGTATTATGATTATATGCTCTCCTATTCTCCTTACGATCAGGTAAAAGAGCAAGACTATCCCCATCTATTAGTTACCTCAGGTCTTCACGACTCACAAGTACAGTATTTTGAACCCACCAAATGGGTAGCTCGGCTGAGAGCCCTCAAAACCGATGAAAATTTATTGTTTTTGGATACCAATATGAAAGCAGGTCATAGCGGTGCTTCTGGACGCTTTGATAGTTTAAAGGAATTAGCAAAAAAATTTGCTTTTATAATTGATTTGGAAGAAAAATAGTCTTTAAAAAAAAGTGTTATTTTTGCAGCGTAAAGATGGAAAAAAACAAATCCTACAGAGGAACGAAGATTAATGAAGACGTATTATCATTAATCGGCGGTACCCCCATGATCCGATTGGAAAAAGTAGTTGAAGGTTTTACTGGAAACTTTTTTACCAAATTTGAGGCCTTTAATCCAGGCCATTCCAACAAAGATAGAATTGCCCTTCATATCATTGAGCAAGCCGAAAAAAAAGGTATTCTCAAACCCGGTGATACCATTATTGAAACCACTTCTGGTAATACGGGTTTTAGTTTGGCCATGGTTTCCCTAATCAAAGGTTATGATTGTATTTTGGCTGTGAGTTCAAAGTCCTCCAAAGACAAAATTGATATGTTGCACGCAATGGGTGCTAAAGTCTATGTTTGCCCTGCCAATGTCTCTGCACAAGATTCTAGATCCTACTATCAAGTCGCCAAAACGCTCCACAACGAAATCAAAGACTCGGTTTATATCAATCAATATTTTAACAACCTCAATATAGAAGCCCATTACAGAACCACTGGCCCTGAGATTTGGGATCAGACAGATGGTAAAATCACTCATCTGGTGGCCTGTTCTGGCACTGGTGGAACCATTTCTGGCTGTGCCAAATACCTTAAAGAACAAAACCCCGATATTGAAATTATCGGTGTTGATGCCTATGGGTCTGTTCTCAAAAAATATCATGAGACACGAGAGTTGGATACTGATGAAATTTATCCCTACCGCATTGAAGGATTGGGAAAAAACCTTATTCCAACGGCAACAGATTTTGATTCTATTGACACCTTTATCAAGGTTACGGATGAGGACAGTGCCCACACAGCTCGAGAAGTTACCCGAAAAGAAGGCTTGTTTGTTGGTTATACTTCTGGCGCTGCCATGCAAGCCGTAAAGCAACTCAATCAAAAAGAAAAGTTCAAAGAAGACGATTGTGTAGTTATCATTTTCCCCGATCACGGTTCCCGCTACATGAGCAAGATATACAGTGATGATTGGATGGATGAACAAGGTTTCTTTGATGCTGCCAATCAAGAAGCCCCAAACAAAATCGAATACATATAAGCATCTTACAATAGAAGGATTTAATGATGAAGGATTTATTTGATAGATTTTATGAAAACAAAGGGCCTGTTGGAAAATGGGCTAAACACGCAGAAGGCTATTTTGTTTTTCCAAAGTTGGAAGGCCCCATCAGTAACCGTATGTACTTTATGGGTAAAGAGGTTATCACCTGGAGCGTCAATGACTACTTGGGCTTGGCCAATCACCCTGAAGTGAGAAAAGTAGATGCCGAGGCGGCAGCCGAATACGGTTCTGCCTATCCCATGGGGGCGAGAATGATGTCTGGCCATACCGATCTCCACGAGCAATTGGAGCGTGAACTGGCCGAGTTTGTCAACAAAGAATCTGCCTATTTACTCAATTTTGGTTACCAAGGAATTCTTTCAACCATTGATACTCTGGTCGGTAAAGACGATGTAATTGTCTATGATGTAGATGCACACGCCTGTATAGTAGATGGGGTAAGACTTCATTTGGGCAAACGATTTACCTATAAACACAATGATGTTGAAAGTCTTGAAAAAAACCTACAGCGTGCCCAAAAGGTAGCTGAACAAACCGGAGGAGGCATTTTGGTGATCTCGGAAGGGGTTTTTGGTATGCGGGGAGAGCAAGGAAAGCTCAAAGAAATTGCAGCGCTCAAAAGCAAATACAAATTTCGTTTTTTGGTTGACGATGCTCATGGGTTTGGAACATTGGGTAAGAACGGAGCTGGAGCAGGGATAGAGCAGGGCATACAGGACGATATCGATGTTTATTTTGCCACTTTTGCCAAATCAATGGCTTCAACCGGGGCTTTTATTGCCGCCGATAAGGAAATCATAGACTATCTGAGGTACAATATGCGTTCTCAGATGTTTGCCAAATCTCTCCAGATGCAATTGGTCAAAGGAGCGCTCAAAAGACTGGATATGCTCAGAAGTCAACCTGAGTTTAAAGCCAAACTTTGGGAAAATGTCAACGCTCTCCAAAACGGTCTCAAAGCCAACGGTTTTGATATTGGCAAGACCCAAAGCTGTGTAACCCCAGTTTACCTCAAGGGAAGCATACCCGAAGCCATGGCATTGGTCAAAGATTTGAGAGAAAACCATGGGATTTTCTGTTCCATAGTGGTTTATCCAGTGATTCCTAAAGGATTGATTTTGTTGCGTTTGATTCCAACAGCCTCTCATACCTTAGAGGATGTGAATGAAACCATAAAGGCTTTTGCCAATATCAGAGAAAAATTGGAAAACGGAACTTACAAGCGAATATCACAAGCCCTTTTGGCAGCTGTTAAGTAAGCACGTTTAGCACCTTCATATCGAAGTTTCACGGATTACTATTTGGGATAATGGAAAACATCTGACCCATTGACAAGTAAAATCGATTTTATTTAGTCATTGAGCATGACCGGCATCACCAGCATGGTAATGTTTTCTCCTTCTTCAACATGATCCATGGGAGTAATGATCCCAGCTCGGTTGGACAGAGACATGGAGAGTTTGATTTCCTCACAAACAATATTGTTTAGCATTTCGATCAAAAACCGGGAGTTGAATCCGATTTGTAAATCGTCTCCTATGTACTCACAACCCAATCTCTCCTCAGCTTTATTGCTGTAATCAAAATCTTCAGCAGAAACTTGGAGTTCGGCTCCCGCCATTTTAAGTCGAACCTGATGGGTGGTTTTGTTGGAAAAGATACTGACTCTTCGGACAGAATTGAGAAATTCGGTTCGGGCAATCTGCATCACATTGGGATTTTCTTTTGGAATGACTGCCTCATAGGTGGGGTATTTGCCTTCGACCAATCGACAGGTCATTCTGACGTTACCGAAACTAAATTCTGCATTGGTTTCATTGTATTCTATCACCACATCCTCGTCAACACCTTGCAGTATTCCTTTGAGTAATTGAAGGGGTTTTTTGGGCATGATGAATTCGGCATTATTGTCTGCCTGTATGTCCGTACGGGTGTATTTGACCAATTTGTGAGCATCGGTGGCCACGAAAGTCAATTCAGTAGTGTTGAATTGAAAAAACACACCACTCATCACTGGTCTGAGGTCGTCATTGCCCGACGCAAAAAGGGTGGCGTTGATGGCCGTTGCCAAAATCTGACCGTTGATATGTGTTTTGATGGGGTCATTGACTTGGGCAGCTTTGGGGAAATCCTCACCATTGAGATAGGCTACGGCATACTTACCATTGTTGGCACTGATTTCAACCGTGTTGTTTTCTGATTTGACAAAAGTCAAGGGTTGTTCGGGAAAGGTTTTTAGGGTATCCAAAATCAGTCGAGCCGGAAGGGCGATCATACCATTGTCTTGCGATTCCACTTCTATGGTGGCGGACATGGAGGTTTCGAGGTCGGAAGCCGTCAAAACCAATTTGCTTCCATTGAGATGGAATAAAAAATTATCCAAGATGGGGAGGGTATTGGTATTGTTGATGATTCCTCCCAAAATCTGGAGTTCTTTGAGTAATGATTCGCTGGAAACAATGAATTTCATGGGCACTTGCTTAGTTTGCGTAAATATAAACCGAAGCCCACTTGCAAAAAAATGAAGTTATTAAAAGTTATTGACCAAATCTGCGGATTCTCCAACGGAAAACCAAAGCACCCAAAAGCAATAAAATGACCAATGGAATCAATAGCATTAGGATCTTTAACCAATCAGATCGCTGCGCCACTTTTTGAAAATCCAAGCGGGGCAGTTCCACGCTTTTGTTCTGGAGTTGAAGCAGTTTTTGATTGCCCATCAAATGATGAACCGTTTGTTGGAGAAATACTTTGTTAAAATAAAAATTATTGGTCCATTTGTCATATCCTAGTTCAAGAGGATTGCCTTTGTCCACTTGGTTTTCAGCTATAGCACCGCTGGAAAAAACCATCATCTGACTTTGGCCTGTTGTGCTTTTTTTCTCCAGTTTTACGGGTGGAATTCGATTGTTGAAGGCTGAGTCGAATCTTCCTTCCAGTAAAAGCCCCAATATTTGAGATTTTTGATCGAATAGAGACGGGTTTAATTTTTCCGAAGCTTCCTTTAGGGCAATTGGTGCAGGAGTTTGTATTGATTGTGAAAAATCAGAACTGCCGATGAGTATGGTTTTGTCCAGTGTATTTTTAAGGGTATCGATAGAGGAGGGAAAGGGGATTAATACGTCTCCGGCTTGATTTCCAAATAGTTCTTTTTGTATGGGTTTGACCAGCGGGTAATAAGGCCAGGGATAGGGGAGGTATTGGGCTTCGCTTTGGGATCCACTGGCCAGTACCACCGGAGCACAATACATGTCTTTGACCAGGTTTTTTTGTAATCTAAAACCGTATTTAAAAAAAGCATTTTCCATATTGAGCGAACGCCCTACTGCTACGGCCGAACCACTAGAATTGAACAAACTGTCCCGATTGACAGCGACCGCATTGATGGCCCACCACTGTTTGCCCCCCTGCATGAGGTGTTGATCCAACAGGTATTTTTCGGTTTCGCTAAAAGCCGCTGTAGGATTGGATACCATCAATAAGGCAAATCGTTTCAGGTTTTCTAGTGTTTTTTCAGGATGGTTTTCTAATGCTTTCAGGTCAAAAGAGGCCAGTTGGTAGTAGGGTTGAAGACTGCGCATAAAATCGGCAATTTTCAATGCTTCCGAGGTACCGTGGGAGGTCAATACTGCCAGGGTGGGTTTTTGCTTTTGGGTGATCTTAAAAAAGGCATCGAAAAAATGAAATTCCAATTGAGCGATGGAGCGGTTGATCTTTTGTTGCTCGCCATCTCCCAATACTTTTTCCAGCAATGGAATTCTCAGAGACTTATTACCGTCGTTGACCATGGCCCACGGGAAAACAACTGTTTGTTCGAGGGCTTGTTTTTGATCGTCTATGATATATTCGGGAGGGAGACCAAACTGTGTCATTTCATCGATCAGTGCCTGAGTACTAACGGTTCCCTCAAAGGGATCGACAAAGCTCACCACCAACTGATCGGTATGTTCTTCCATTCCTTTGATCAGTGTCGTGATTTCGCGTTGCAAACGCAGATAATCTGCAGGGAGTTGCCCAGTTAAAAAAATATCAATTTTCAGAGGTTGTTCCAGTTCAGATAACAGATCTTTGGTGTTGTCGTTTAGGGTATAGCGTTGGTCTTGGGTCATGTCCAAACGGTAATCAACACCTTGAGCAAGAACGATCAACAACAATGGAATGAGTAGGTTTTTCAACCCTTGCATCTTGTTTTTCAAAGCTCTTGATTTTTGATGTTGTTCAACAACTGTTTACTGATATAGAGTACGATATAGTTAAAACCCAAAAAATAGACCGTATCCTTGAGGGTTATAACACCTTGCCGAAGTTGGAGGTAATGATCAAAAATTCCCACAGCATTGAAAAAACGGTAAAGACTTTGATCTTGCATAAGATCGGCAATGCCTTTCCAAACATAGAATTGGACAAAACAAAGCAAGAGGGCCAACATAAAAGCGGTGGCTTGACTTTTGGTGAGCAGGGCCGATAAAATTCCAAGGGCAATAAAACTGGCTCCTACACACAACAATCCCCAATAGGCGGAGATGGCACTACCCCAATCTATGGGATTGTCGCCCAGCTTTAGGGCGTCGATGGCAAAAAAATAAACCACTGTTGGTAGCAAGGCCGTCAACAATAGCATCAGATTGACAATGTATTTCCCCAAAAGGATTTGCCACAGGCTTAGAGGTTTGGTCAACAATAATTCCAGAGTTCCTGAGCGTTTTTCGTCAGCAAAACTGCGCATGGATAAGGCGGGAACAAGCAGTAACAACAACCAAGGAGCCAAGACAAAAAAGGCGTTGAGATCGGCAAATCCTGCATTGAGCAGGTTGAAGTCGGTATCCAAAAACCACAGGAAAAGCGTGGAGAGCGTCAGGAAAAATCCCAGGCTGAGATAGCCTAGGGGGGTACTGAAAAAAACAAACCACTCTCTTTTGACCATTGCCCACATACTATTCAAATTTTACGGTTACGGTTTCTCGGTATTCCAAACCAAACAGGGATTGTGCGCTTCCTACCGTTTGGGTATTGCTTTTGTAAATGGCCAATTCGAGGTGGTCGGCATCGTTGAAAAGCGCAACTTTTTTTCCGTCTTCATCTCTTTTTTCTTTGGGGATAGAAAAATCAATGGCATCGCTGTAAGTCTCAACCACTTTTCGGAACTTAACATTTCTTGCAAAAATAGTGAAGGGTCTTGATTTTCCTACTTCATTGAAAATTTTTCGGGTGATGTTGGTGATTACGTTGCCGTAATTATCCACATAAATCACCGCTCCTAAGATTTGATCTCCTTGAGGGTTGATGACAGGTCTCAGCTCTTTGATTTCTTTAATTTGATCTACAGATTTTCCCACCACTTCCAGGGTACCCTTGCGAGAAATGTGCGCCGCTACCCAAACAAATACCTCCAACACAGGGTAGGAGGTGGGCATTTTGTCGTGGATATTGATGGCCACCATTTTATCGGATTTTAAATCCCCTTTGATCATGGCAAAAATACCATTGTCTGCCCCAATAAAATAATGCCCATCGAAAAACATGGCCAAGTGTTGATTTTCTGGTGTCTTTTCGGATTCCACCCCAATAATGTGAATGCTGCCTTTGGGAAAGGTTTTGTAAGCATT
>JAACDY010000085.1 GCA_009936675.1 Bacteroidota bacterium | reverse complement strand
GGGTAGGTTTTGGTTGGTTTTTGAAGAGGATTGCTTGCGGTTTTCCTTTTTCTTTGTTTGTAAAGCGTTGGAACATACTGATCAAACGTCCATTCCGAAACATTCCCATGCATATCATACAAGCCCCAGGGGTTGGGTTTTTTTTGTCCCACTTGATGATAGGCACCTCCACTATTTCCTTCGTACCAACTATAAATATCTAAATCTGCGGGATCATCTCCAAATGAATATGCAGTTTTTGTTCCCGCACGACAGGCATATTCCCATTCTGCCTCGGTGGGCAATCGGTAAAAATTACCCGTCATGGCAGAGAGCCACTCGCAAAATTTGGCCGCAGCCAGTTGGGTCATACAGATGGCTGGGTATCCCTCAACTCCCATACCAAAACTCATTTCGGTATAGGGCTGGGTAGCGCCAGTAACCGCGTCAACGTCAATGTCCACCTCTTTGCCTTTGGCCTGTTGGGGTTTTTTGCTATCAATATTACGAGCGACAAAAAGTTCGTATAGATCCCACGTAATTTCAAATTTTCCCATCCAAAAAGGATCAATTTCCACCTGGTGTTGGGGTCCTTCGTCACCAAAGTGACCCTGTTCGGACTTTGGACTTCCCATGGTAAATGTTCCCCCAGGAATAAATACCATTTCAACTTTTTCATCGGTTCCAGGAACAGACTCAATATATTCCTTCTCATTTTCACCAAAAGCGATTAAAAATGAAGCGATCAAGATAATTTTGATGATATTTTTATTCATTTATAAATCTTAGAAATTAATTCTTTTTAAAAGTAATGGAATTCCAACTTCAACGATCTCATGCCCATAACCGCCAATTTCTATCAATTCATTTGGTTTGTGACCATTGAGTTTTAACATTCTTCTCAAATAGGCATTTTCCTCATACATGCCAAAAAATTCTTTTTCACGATCTCCCGTAATCAATGTGATGGGTAGAGCATCTCCCCTAGCGTGATATACAGGTGCATAGTGATCGATAAGGGCTTGGGTGATTTCCATACCGTATTCTTTTCGGATGGTGTGATTGGTAAAGGTAGTGGCCGACAGTGTAACGACCCCTTTGATTTGGTTGGCCCCGATGCTGTGTTTTTTGAGCCATTTTTGATCCAAAGTCACCATCAATGACAAATAACCTCCCGAAGAGAATCCACACACATAGATTTGTGAACTGTCTCCTCCGTATTGATCGATATTATCAAACACCCATGCTACGGCTGCTGCAGCATCTTCGATGTATTTTGGTGCATTTACTTTGGGGTGTAAGCGATAGTTGACTGCCACCACAGCCAAACCTTTTTCCTTTAATGGCTCTGGAATCGATTTTGATCCACCTTTAAGTCCGCCGCCGTGAAACCATACTACGGTTGGGAAATTCTCACCATCAGTAGGATAATACAAATCTAACTTACAGCGCTCCTTTTGATAAGTTCCATCCACTGGATTGTCGTAATAAGCCATATCCATTATGGTTTTGTATGACTTTGGCTGTGCAAAACTGACACCCATAACCATCATAAAAATGAAATGAAATAATTTCTTCATGGTCTTAAATTTTATTTATTGTTGGGGATTGCGCACCCATTTCTTCGATCCAATCGCTTAACAATTTTTTTAATTCGTTAAGCTTGGCTACTTCCCGGTCGGCCAAGTCGATTTTTTCTTCGGGATCTTGTTCAATCTGATAGAGTTCATAACGGTCTTCTTCAAAGAAATATACGACTTTCCAAGGACCTTTTCGCAAGGCCCTGCCGGGGGTCCAGCCACTACCGTGGTAATGAGGAAAATCCCAAACCATAACCGAATGGGTGGTGTCGGTTTTGTCTTCCAAAAGAGGCTTTAGACTGATCCCATCACGATGTTGTTCTGGTTTCATGGGCAGATTAGTATAATCCAATATAGTGGGATAAAAGTCCATACTAACGGCTGGAAGATCGATGATCTTAGCCAACTTGTTTTGTGGAGTTTTGATGATGAGAGGAACCCTGATCCCTCCTTCATAGACCCACCCTTTTCCCGCCCGTAAGGGTAAAACACTGGTGGGAGCAGTCCTCTCCTTTTTCTCAAGAGTGGTCAATCCACCATTGTCGGAGGTAAAAATGATAAGGGTATTGTCCAACAAATTTTGGGTTTGCAATTGATCGATCAATCTGCCCACATTTTGATCCAAGGCATACACCATAGAGGCATAGTCAGCATTGTATTGATTTTGAACGGTATAACCGCCTTGATCTTTAATTTTGAGAACCAAGGTGTCTTTTAATGTTTTCTTTTTGGCTTGGAACTTTGACAAATGATTTCGATGGGCTTGAATGGGGGTATGAACGGTGTAATAGGAAAGATAAAGCAGAAAGGGATTGTCTTGATTTTGGGAAATAAATCTGAGTGACTCATCGGTGAGTCGGTCGGTCAACTGCTCTCCCTTTGGGCCATCCTCCAATCTTGGATTTTTGTAGGGCGAATAATACCCCCCCGGAGGCGAGCCCTTGTGATGTCCTCCTTTGTTGACTTCAAATCCTTGATCTTCGGGAAAAAAACCTTCATCCCCCAAGTGCCATTTTCCAGCAAAAAATGTTTTATAACCCTGTTGTTGCAATGCCTCTGCAATGGTTGTTTCTTGCAGGGGTAGGGCGTGAATATCGGTTGGGCCGAGCAATTTTCGATTTTTGGGATTTTGACCAGGAATCCAATCTGTGATATTCAATCGGGTAGGATGTTTGCCCGTCATAATGGCGGCTCTGGTGGGAGAACAAACAGGATGAGCGGAATAGGCCTGAGAAAAACGAAAACCCATATTGGCCAAACGGTCTATATTGGGAGTTTCGTAGAAGGAACTGCCATAACAACTGAGGTCTTTCCACCCCAAATCGTCCACCAAAATAAAAAGAACATTGGGACGGCTGACTGACTTTTCGGAGACTTCCGAACAAGCGAAACAAAGGAGTAAAAAAAGAAAAAAAAGTTGTTTCATAAAAATCTTAAAGTTTCACCGTTATGGGCCATCCTTTAAATTGCTTTGCATGGGGCTTGGAAACATCCTCTCCTCTTGGCCAACACTCAAAAGTGACTTCCTTTTTTTCAAGGTTAAATCGGATAAACCCAAAACCTGCTCCACTAGATTCAGAATCTGGGTTGGCATAGGCATGCATGGTAATTTTATTTTTAAAACCGTCGAAATATCGTCCCGTCCAAGGAAGAATATCGTTGTTGTTTTCTCCAGGCATTTCGTCTTCGGACCACCACCATCTGCTGTAATAATTGTTGATAATGGCTGGAACTACAAAGGCCCACGGGCCATCTTCATAATCGTTGATACCATGATGAATTACGGTGGGTAGGTGTTGGTCTCCAGCAATGTGAACTGCTCCTGCTTTTTGGATTAGGCTGAGAGCTTTGTCTCTTCCGTGTTGGGGCCATCCATTGGAATCCAAATCGGCATGTAGGCGATTACTTGCCCTGCCGTGTAAATGAGCTCCTCCACAAAATCCGGTTGCGGAGAGTACCGCTTTCATTTGAGCGTGTTTGTTGCTCCCCCATTCTTCCAAAAATTGATGCTGTAGATCTCCTAACAATACCAATTCAGGTAAATTTATACTATCTGGATTATAGTTCGGGTCGTTGATATGATCAGCTCTTGGACCTTGTTTGGGGATTTTTCCATTGGGTCCAGATTTGAATTTTCGATCTTCTATAATGGCAAAGTCCACCCCGCCAATTTTTAAACTCGTAAAATAGGCTTTGATACCTTGTTCTAAGGGAGCTTGGTGGTAGGCGTCGGGCAAATGAGCGGTTTGAGCTCTTTCCACCATTTTGACGTAATCGGGATGAAAATAATAACCTCCGTCGTTACCGTCTTTACGCATCGATTTTTTTCCGTTTTCACCCCAGAGATTGCCTTGACCAATGTCGTGGTCATCGGGAATGGTCACGCAGGGACGATTTCTAAAAACTTCTCTGAATTGTAGGCCAAACTTTAACCATGCGGCGGTATGTTCTTTGTGGTCATAGGATTGATCTCCTGCAAAAAATACAAAGTCGGGATCTAGTGCATTGATGTTTTTTACATACTCTTCTCTGTCGCCTCTATCTTTATTACTGTTGCAAGACAGTGCTGCCATACTTATATGATTCTGGTCTATGGGATCCCTTCGGATGGTTCCTTCAAATTGGGCGTTTTTTCCGTGCAACAATCGGTATTTGACGGACTGGTTCATGTCCCAATCTTCAACTCTGAACAAGGCTGACCACCCAATTTCGTTTACCTCTTGGGATTGAACCTCCTCCCATTGGTTGTTCTTATAAAGTTCCAATCTGACGGTTCGGGTCTCCTCCTGATAAAGGGGGAAAAGCTGAGCGGAGAGTTTCAGGGTATTGTTTGAAGTAGTGTATATCCCAAAAGCTACAACCTGATCTCTGGGCACTTTCATGTTGATAATTTTGGTGGTTTTTCGATTCCACCAATCGTTGGTCGAAAGGGTATCTAAAGCCTTAAAGGGTGCTTCTACATGTTTTTGAGGTTGGGATTCACAAGCTCCTATCAACAAAATAAGAAATATTAGAAGAAGAGAGATTTTCTTATTAATTGGAATCATAGCTAGATTTTTCTTAAAGATAATAAACTATTGGAATTTTTAAAGGGAAGAAAAATAACCCACCGAAAAGGATATGAAGCCCGACGTGCTCAAATCATGCTCACTGGCCAAAGCCTTGGGAAAGTTGATGTTATAGGACAATTGAAAATCCCAATTTCCCGTGTCCAATTCTAGTGGAAAACTCAATTGTGTATTGATCAAATCAAATACATCTCTTTCTAAGGTTTGAGTATTGAATAGGCCTGAAGAAATTTGTTCACTGACGGTTTGTTCACTCATCAAAAAACTCAACTGAGGGCTGATATTTACATCCCATTGATCACTACCCACAATTTGAATTTCGTAGCTCGCACCTGCGGAGGTGTAAAAAGAAGTCGAACCTCCAAAAAGATAGCCTCCAGAAAGCCGCATTCTCAATTTATTTTTTTGAAAGGCCAAAGCGACTGAAAATCGGTTGGGATTAAGTTCCTCGGCATCGGCATTAAAAAAAATTCTGCTGTAAACTCCCGTCAGACTCCAGTTTTCCATTTGATCCAGAAAAAGTGAATATCCGCTACTGATCGATACAAAATCCCACTTGGGGTCTAGCTCACTAAAATAGGCGGAGCTCATGCTTACAAAAAAGTTTTTTCCACGCATATAGCTTATACTGGGGGTAAATCCGAACTGATCGATATCAAAATCCCTCCCCGTAAAAAGAACGCTTTCATCAAATGAAAAATTGGCATACAGATAGTGAGATGAAAACCGATCCAAAAGCAAATCTTCACTTGGGAACAGTTCGTTCAGTACATCATCCAAAATGGCATCCTCCTCTACGTTCTGTGAGAAACAATAAATACATCCTAAAAAAAAACCAAAGAAAAGGAGTTTTTTCATTGATTAAATATAGTAAAATGAATGAGGGGGTCACCCAATAAAAAAGTAAAACTTAGGGTTTCGGTTTGGGTTTAATATTTTTTGTGCGCTCTTTAAAATTCTGTTTTTTTTCTTTAAGCTTTTCCCTACGACCGTCAAAACCAGATTTATAATCCTTGAGCTTGTTTCTCCGGTCTCTTAAATGATGCTTGCGTTGTTTGAGTGTCGATTTTTGCTTTTCGGTAAGCGTTTTAGTAAAATCGTCTTTAAGTCTTCTAAGGGATTCTCGATTGCCTTTGAGTACCTCTTTTTGAGAAGAGGACAGGGTTTTCATCAACTCCTGTTGTCTTTCTTTTAGGGAAAGTGAATTGTTTTTGAGTATGTTTTTTTGTTCCTCGGAAAGAGAATTTCTGAAAGCTTCCCTATTTTGCTTTACCAGATTTTTTTGGGATTCAATCATTTCCAATTGATTGGGAGTGTAGATTTTATCCACAGAAGGAAGCTGTGCCATTAATCCCTCGCACCAGAAGACGATGAGCGATAAGAGTAAGAATAAAGCTTTGTTTTTTATCATTATTACTAATTGACTGAGCTCAAAACATATTGTTCTTCAAACCATTCATCAAATTCGTTGTCCTCCACAAAGAGGGATTCGATCATGGTTTGATCCGCCAACAGATCTTGTTCGGTATCGGGGGCAATTTCTAATAGATTGGCCTCTTCCAATACAGTGTTTTGGGAACTGAAATAAAAGGTTGAAGCCAACAAGAGGACAAAGGAAGCTGCAATCCCATATTGCCAGTAGAGCTTGAAAACAGTTGGCTTTTTTGAGGGTGCAACGGCATCCTCTTTAACTAAAGATTCAAACTTTTCAGACCAAACCAAATCCTTGTCTTTTTCTAGCGGTATTTCTACCTCCGAAAAAAGATCGTTGATCTCCTGATCCGAAAACTGTTTTTTGTGACTCATACGTGATTGCGATTTGGTTTTAGGGTTTCCATAGCCAGTCGAATACGCTTTTCAATCGCTTTCTGTGACAAATTTAGTATTTCTGCAATTTCTTTGTGAGTAAGTCCTTGCATCTTGTTCATCATTAAAGTTATTTTTTGTTTCTCTGGTAATTGATTGAGGGCTTTTTCAAATCGTTGTTTGTTATCTGAAAGGTCATCATCTGTATCGGGTTCCTGCGTCAATCTTATGTCAATACTGTCGGTATATTCTTTTTCTACTTTTTTCTTTCGAATATGACTGATGAACTCATCGGTGGCCATTTTAAAGAGAAGACTTTTGATGTTGCCCGAACCAATTTCAATTTTTTTAGTCCAAACCCTCATGAAAACATTCTGAGCAATGTCTCCCGATAAGTCTTGATTCCCTGAACGAAAAATTAGGTATCGTCTAAGATCATCAAAGTGCAAGTCATAAATCATTTTAAAATCTTTGGCCGTCAATTTTTAACTCCTTAAATCCAATCCCTAAGATAAGTTTTATCGTAGGAATTGGATAGGAAAATGAACGGGAAATTTTATTTCTTTTTCAATATGTTTTTAAAACGACCTCCTCTTTTCAAATCTTTTAAATCGACCGTTTCTACTTCACCATCTTTGGTTACCTCCACTAGAGTATCACAGGTGCCATCACCAAAATCAGTAGTAATGGTCTGATCGCCATCAATGGATACTTTGATCCCTTCTACGGGTATTTTTCCTCTTTTTCTAAATCCAAGGTCATCACAATTGTAGACGAATTTAATGGGTGTGGTGATTTGCATAGAAAAGCTCACCCCTTCTGTACTGACTGCCGCTTTGCTACCCGTCAGCGAGCTGTATTGCTTTTCGTCATTTTCTACATGGGTGTAACGGGTCATTTCAGAATTTTTGGTTTTAAAAGTACCGTCTTCATAAATCATTTTTCCGTCGGTCATGGAAGTTCGCATGGTTTTGCTTCCATTCTCATCTATGGAAATGATTTCGGTTCTTCGAGTTCCTTCGATTTTGACCCCGTTAAGATAGAAGTCATCATAAGTAACTTGTCTAAAACTACCTGCCTCTCCTTGGGTTTCTGAATAGGTGACAATCATGGTTCCACTGCGAGTCTGGCCACGCTTTCCCTCACAATCCTCTGAGAAAGTGATGGTTTTGGTATTGTTCTCTTCGTCCTCAACAACCGTAGCACAATCTCCATATTTGTCTCCCATAAACTTTATAGGCCCTTTGTCTGCTGTAGTATCCGCAGATCGAGCACTTGAAGCATTGGAGTTTAAGTTCATGCTTTCTGACACCAATTCGTCTATGTCTTCTTCAAAGGCAATGGAATTGATGGTTTCCATAACAGTGGTCGTGCTTAAGTTTTCTGAAAAACCACTTACTCCATCTTCGGAGCAGGAAGTGATTAAGCCAAAACTCAATGCAATTAGAGTAAATTTTTTCATTTTCATAGCAATTTATTTTTTTTGATTACACCCATAACCCGATTTAGAAATCAATTACCCTACTTTTTTCAAAAAAAAATTAGAATTTATTTAAAATGCGACGTTCATCCTTCTTTTTACCTATTAAAAAAAGGTTTGTAAAGCTTATATTTGCGGATGATTGAAGATTATGGATTTACGTCTTAAAGAATTCATTGCCCTTTTTTATCGTATTATCCTAGTTTACCTCTGTTATTTCCTTTGTAGGCTGCTGTTTGTTTATTTCAACAACGACTTGGTTCAGGTAAAATCGATCTCCCATCTCGCAGAATTGTGCTATTATGGACTTCGTTTTGACAATGTAGCCATCGTTTATTCCAATATGATTTTTATTCTGATGTCAATCATTCCTTGGAAAAAAACAACTTATTTACTATATCAAAAGATTCTTTTTTGGGTTTATTGGCTTTGCAATGCCTTTTTTCTTTCCCTCAATTTTATTGATTTTGCCTATTACCGATTCAATCAAAACAGATTGATGAATAATTTTTTGGAAGTGGTTGAAAATGAAACCAATAAAACGGGTTTGCTTTTGCATTTTGCTTGGGTTTATTTACACCTCATCATACTTTTTATCGCCATGCTTTATTTATTGGCATTGGCCTATAAAAGGGTGAAGATTTACCCTGTCATTATAGGAAATTATTGGCGTTATGGTCTCAGCTCTTTTGTTTTGTTTTTTGGAAGCATTGCGCTATTTGTTTTAGGAGCTCGTGGGGGTGATTTCAAAAAAAGTACCCGTCCCATCACCTTGATCGATGCCATGGACAATGTAAGAACCCCTCAACAGGCTGATGTGGTGCTCAGCAGTACCTTTACACTCCTTAAAACAATAGGGCAAGACAATTTCAACAAATCAAAAGATATTTTTAGCGATCAAGAAGTTGAAAATGAACTCAACACCATCAAACAATACCCACCCTCGGGAAGGTTTGAAAAGCAACCCAATGTCATCATTTTTATTCTAGAGAGTATGGGAAGGGAGTATTGGGGGGCATTGAACGAACCCTTCGACATCCCCGGTTACAAAAGCTATACCCCTTTTCTAGACTCACTGGCTCGGCACAGTTTAATTTTTCCCAATGGTTTTGCTACCAGCAGAAAATCAATTCATGGCATGCCCTCCATTTTGGCAGGCATTCCTTCTTTTGAAACTTCCTATGCATCATCGCTTTATTCCAGACAAAAGGTAGGTTCTGTGGTTTCTATTGCCAACGAATTGGGATATCACACTTCTTTCTTTCACGGAGCAGCAAATGGATCCATGGGCTTTTTAGGCTTTGCCAATACCTTGGGATTTGAACGCTACTACGGCAGAACTGAATTTAATAATGATGATGAATTTGACGGCTCTTGGGGCATTTAGGATGAACCTTTTTTACACTACATGAAATCTGTATTGGACGAGCAAAAAACACCCTTCCTCAGTTCTGTTTTTACCGTTACCTCCCACGAACCCTATGTGATTCCAAAAGACTATGAAGGAAAATTCGACAAAGGAAATATTCCCATGCACCAATGTGTTGGTTATACCGACAATGCCCTAAGAAAGTTTTTTAAAGAAAGTCATAAAGCTCCTTGGTTTGAGAACACTATTTTTATATTTACTGCCGACCACAGCAATCAAGTTCACTATCCCTTTTACCTAAAAACCATTAATCGCTTTGCCAACCCCTTGATGATTTACAAACCCAACAGCGAACTCAACGGAGTGGATATGCGTCTGGCCAGTCATATGGACATCTTCCCTACGGTTGCCGATCTGATAGACTACTCCAAACCTTTTAAAAGTTGGGGAAGAAGCTTGGTTTCTGACCAAGAATATCATCCATTTGTAATTAATTATTTTAGTGGAGGAAGTTATTTCATTATGGATGAAAATATTATCTGTGTCCACAACGGCGAAAAGGCCATTGGCTTTTATGATATTGACGACAAAAACATGGAGAAAAATCTCATTGGAAACAAAACTCAGGAGATGATTGATTTGGAAAAGAAATGCAGTATGTATCTAGAGGATTATTTTGAATCCCTGATGTCGGGATCTGGCAGCATTCAAAATTCTCACCAATGAGGATATATTTTATTATCAAACCCCTTGGGACTTATGCGCTGAAAAAATTGCACAAGTCAATCGAAGCAACTTTTGACAAAAAAAAGGATTCGCTTCACATTTTAAGCACACTCAAAAAAGGGCATGCCATCGATCTGACCCAAAGAGCGATCCAAGAAAAGGCCGATCTGGTGGTGGCTTGTGGCGGAGATGGAACGATTAATGAAGTTGCTCGTGGGTTGGTTGAAACAGAAGTTCCTTTAGCCATCATACCGCTGGGATCGGGAAATGGAATCGCCCGACATTTTAAAATTCCATTTAAAATTTCTGAGGCCGTTCAACTCATCAAAAAGAACAAAGTTGCCAAAATGGACGTGGGAGAGGTCAATGGACACTATTTTTTTGGAAACATGGGCTGCGCCCTTGAGTCTCATTTTATTCGCACTTATCAAAAGAACAAATGGCATGGAATCTGGGCCTATGTCATTGCCTTTTTGGATGCCATCATGAGTTTTAGACATCAAAAAATTGAAATTGAATACAATGACAAGTCACAAACCATCAGTCCATTTGTACTGCTCGTTTCCAATACCAACCAACAGGGATATGATTTTTCCCTTACCCCTCAGGCCCGTTCGGACGATGGGTTGATGGATGTGTTTTGGATGGAAAGATCGAATTTTTTCAATAAAATCAGATTTATAGTCAATGCTTTAACAGGACGGAAATTAACCGCCAAAGGATGTAATTTAATTCGTTTGTCGGCCTTAAAAATTTCTCTTTTGGAGTCGAGTGATTTATGTGTGCAAATTGACGGAGAATTCCTGCCAGTGGCATCAAAACGTTTGGAGGTTAAAGTACTTCCCAAGGAACTGAATGTGATTGTTCCATAAAATAAAAAAAGCTCTCCGAACTACTGGAAAGCTTCTCATCAGTTGCTAATTTATTGGTTTCCCAATTTTAACAACACACAACACTTTTATAATCTAAGACCTTGAAGTCTGAATTTCTATTTAAAGTACAAAGTTAAGTAATTTTAATTTCACCTCCCCTTCCAAAGATTTTTATTTGACAAAAAGCATTCCCCTTGTGCGCTTAATTTGATACATTTAGGGTAATGAAACAAACAATAGTACTGGCGGGAGCAACGGGTTTCATTGGGCGGTGGATCATTGAGGAATTCCAAGATGATTATCAAATCATCGCCCTGAGCCGAAAAAAAGTCAAAACCAATCCCAATAAAAATATTATTTGGCGGATGGTGGACATGTATTCCATGTCCAGCACAGAAAAAGCTATGGAAGGAGCAGACATTGCCATCTATTTGGTTCACTCCATGCAACCTTCCACACGACTCAATCAAGGAAAGTTTGAGGATACTGACCTACTGTTGGCCGACAATTTTTCGAGAGCAGCCCAAAAAAACAAACTCAAACAAATCATCTATTTGGGAGGAATTTTACCCAAAGACAAATATGAAATTTCCAATCATCTGTTGTCTCGTTTCGAAGTCGAAAAAACCTTGGGTGCAAGAACAACTCCACTAACAGCTATAAGAGCTGGTATTATTATCGGTCCAGGAGGTTCATCCTTTCGAATTGTCTCCCATTTGGTCAAAAATCTTCCCGTGATGGGTTGCCCACAATGGACCAAATCCGAAAATCAACCCATTGACGTTTTTGATATTCTATCCCTAATCAAACAATGTGCGGCAAACCCCAAAACCTATGATAAAAATATTGAGATTGGAGGCAATGAAGTCATGACCTATATGGATCTGCTCCAAAAAACCTCCAAAATGATGAACAAAAAACGTTTGATTTTTTCCATGCCTTTCTTTACGGTGGGACTGTCAAAATGGTGGGTCAGTATTTTTGGAGATTCCAACATCAACTTTGTCTCACCGCTGGTAGAAAGCCTAAAGCATCGAATGATCCCCAGTAAAGAATATGAGGGTTTATACCACATAGACTTTACCCCCATCGAAACCAGTATCAAAAGAGCGCTCACCCAAAAACCACCCGCCCTTCCCTCTTTTCATCAAATACGTACCGAAAAAAATACGGTGAGAAGTGTTCAGAGAATCTACAACCCCGGAAAACACAATGCTCAACGGGTAGCCAAACATTACCCCATCTGGTTGAGTAAAAAGTTTGCTGGTCTGATCAACCCTCGTTTTGACGGCAGTATTTTGAGGTTCTACCTTTTGGGGATTATGTTGTTGGAATTGCAATTGATCGAAGACAGAAGCACTCCTAATCGACAGCTTTTTTACATCAATGGCGGGGTGTTGACCAAAAGAACAGATTTAGGGTGGTTGGAATTCCGATCCATTTTGGACAATGAATATGTCATTACCGCCATACACGAATATGTTCCCAAATTACCTTGGGCTATATATAAATTAACCCAAGCCAAATTACACCTCTATGTGATGAGAAAATTTGAAAAAGAGCTTCAACGCTTGAAATAGATTACCCTAAAAAATGATGAATATGAAATTACTCTTATGGATTGGTATAGGCATTTTCTGCCTGATTACTGCGGCCAATGCTCAGAACAACAGACGAAATAACCCCTCCGATAAAACGGTATTGAACCGAATGCCCGAGGGAGTTGTCGCAACACTGAACGTGGCCTATCGAGAGGGAAATGAAAGATGGACTTTGGATTTATTTTATCCGGAAAATATTCAAGCTACTAGTCCTGCCATCGTATTCATACACGGAGGAGGTTGGAGAAGTGGAAACAAAAGAAAATGGGGGATCTTGAACGCCGCCATGACATTTGCAAAAAAAGGATATGTAACGGCGACCCTCAACTACAGACTGATCCAGAAAAAAGAAAATCCAGCGATTGGAATTCAAAATGGAATCGAAGACGTTAAATGCGCAGTAAGATGGCTCAGAGCAAACGCCGAGAAATACAATATCGACCCAAAACGCATTGGGGGTTATGGAAACTCGGCTGGAGCGCACTTGGTCTCTATGTTGGGCTTATGTCCACCATCAGCTGGGTTGGAGGGCGATGGTCCTTACCAGGAATATTCCAGTAACATCCAAGCCGTTGTCGCCTCTGCAACCCCTACCGATTTTAATCTCTTTGAATTGAATGAGCAACAAAGACAGAATGAACTAACCAAAAAGTTGTCTCCCATTACTTATGTCCACAAAAATGCTCCTCCGTTTTTACTTTTTCATGATTCCGCCGACAAAATAGTTAACATTAGACACTCGGAAGATTTCACTACAGCATTGAAAAAAGCCAAAGCAAAAGATGTCACCTTTAAATCTTACAACAACGGATCAGGCCATGGAGTTTTTTATAAAAATGCCCGTGAAACAGTCCCGTT
>JAACDY010000084.1 GCA_009936675.1 Bacteroidota bacterium | reverse complement strand
TGGCCCGATTTTACAAAAAAACATTTGCACAAAGCATTAACCAGTTACCAAAAAAGAGAGCGCAGATTTGGAAAGACAAGTAAGCAACTTCTTGGGTAAATCATTCAACCCATTCTATACCGTTTTTTGCTCATTTTTCTTGTTGGGTTTTTTTTCCACCCAAGCACAGAATCTAGACGAATATGTCAAGGGAAAACTGTATACCATTGATACTATTATGGTAAGTGGCATCAAAACATTTAGCGATCAAACCGTAATTTCCTACAGCCAATTGAGAAAGGGACAAAAAATTAACATCCCAGGAGATAAAATCAGTTCGGTGATCAATAAATTGTGGAACTTACAGCTTTTTAGTGACATCAATTTCTATATCAACCAAATCGAGGGAGATCGTGTTGCATTGGAAATCGAGATTGAGGAACTGCCCTCTTTGAGTGAAGTTAAAATTAATGGGTTAAAAAAGTCGAAAATTGAACCCATTTTGACCGAGACTGAACTTAAGGCCGGAAAAAAACTTTCAGAAAGCTTCTTGGCCAATACCAAAAACTACATCGTCAATAAGTTTCAAAAAGAAGGTTTTCTCAATACGAAAGTAGCCTTTAACACCATCCCCGATTCCATCAACTCCAATAATTTCAAAATGGTGGTCAACGTAGATCTGGGTGAGCGGGTAAAAATCAAAGCCATCAACTTTGAAGGAAACGAAGTATTCAAGGACAAAAAACTGAGGTCAAAACTCAAAAAAACTAAACAAAAATTCCCCCTGAGGTTTTGGAAAAAGTCCAAGTTCATAGAAGAGGATTTTGAAGAAGGAAAACAAAACCTTTTGGACTTTTACAAAGAAAAAGGATATCGTGATGCTAGAATTATTCAGGACACCTTGGTGACCAATAATGACAATTCCATCACCATCAATTTCAAAATGGAGGAGGGAAACCAATATTACTTTGGGGACATCTCCTATTTGGGAAATTCGGTTTACACCGACTATCAACTCAGTCAATTATTGGGAATCAAAAAAGGAGATACCTACGATGGCGTATTACTAAAGAAGCGAATTGCGGATGAAAAGCCCGATGCCAACGACCTTACTAATTTGTACCAAAATAATGGTTATCTGTTTTCAAACATCAATGCGGTAGAGGTAAGTGCAGAAAATGACACCATCAATTTTGAAATTAGGGTGTCAGAAGGTAAACTGGCCAGCTTCAATAAAATTTCGGTAGTAGGGAATACCAAGACCAACGATCATGTGATTTACAGAGAATTAAGAACCAAACCTGGAGAGTTGTACAGCAAGGACATGGTGGTCAGAACGGTCAGGGAACTAGGGCAGCTTGGATTTTTTGATGCAGAAAATATCGATCCCCAATTCAAAAATGTAAATCCCAACGCCGGTACAGTGGATATCGAATATGGATTGGTTGAAGCCGGAGCAAGTCAAATCGAACTTCAGGGAGGGTACGGTGGTGGTGGATTCATCGGAACCCTTGGCCTTTCCTTTAACAACTTTTCCCTAAAAAATATTTTCAACTTTGACACCTATAAGCCACTGCCTATGGGAGATGGTCAAAGCCTGAGTTTGAGGCTACAGGCCAGTCAGTTTTACAGTACCTATAGTTTTAGTTTTGCAGAACCTTGGATGGGAGGTCGGGAACCCGTTCAATTTTCTACCTCACTGTCCCATACTGTCCAATACCGCTACGATTATCTTACCGGTAGGGCCGATGAAAGCCAATATTTTCAAATCAGCGGTTTGACCCTAGGCTTGGCCAAAAGGCTTAAAGTACCCGATGACTTTTTTACTCTTTCTCAAGCCATCGCCTATCAGTATTACAATCTGAATAATTATTATACAGGCTTATTCACTTTTGGTGATGGAAGTGCCAACAACCTTACCTATACGATAGCATTGTCTCGAAACAATACATTCACCAATCCTATTTTCCCTGTAGGAGGTTCAAAATTTACCATCAGTGGAAAGTTTACCCCTCCCTACTCTCTAATCAACGGAATTGATTTTAGCAATTTGGAAAATCGAAAAGAATTTCAATTGCCTAACGGTGAACCCGATGTCGCCAAAATAGATCAAGAAAAGTTTAGGTGGTTGGAATACTACAAACTTAAATTTACTGGAGAGTGGTATACCAGCATCATTGGAAAACTTGTTTTTAAAGCTCAGACCGATTTTGGTTTTATTGGAGCCTATAATCAAGAACGTGGAAACATCCCTTTCGAAAGATTTTATTTGGGTGGTGACGGAATGCAAAGTTATGCCCTTGACGGTCGAGAGACTATTTCACTCAGGGGTTACAAAAACCAGTCGCTTTCCAGTAGAGACGGCTCACTGTTGTACAACAAATTTACTTTTGAACTGCGTTATCCCATCACCCTAAAACCAAGTGCTTCGATTTTTGCACTCTCTTTTTTAGAGTCGGGAAATGGATATGACAGCTTTAGAGACTTCAATCCTTTTAACTCCAAGCGTTCTGCTGGAATGGGTGTAAGGATTTTCATGCCAGCATTTGGATTACTTGGTATCGATTTTGGTTACGGATTTGACAGTGCAGTAATCAACAATGACAGTCCCAACGGGTGGGAGACCCATTTTATCATTGGGCAACAGTTTTAATCACTAAATCCCTTAGGTGTTAAAATAATCTACCAATTTGAGCGTTATTATTTAAAAAGTCATTCCCTCATAATCATGAAATTGAAATTATTCCTTACAGTAGTACTGTGCTCACTCTCCCTCGTAGTTCAGGCCCAGAGGGGAGCGCGTATTGCCTACATTGATATGGATGTTATCTTGAGTAAAAACAAGGAGTTTAGGACTGCCAATCAGTTGCTGGACGAAAAAATCGTCCAATGGAAAAAGGAAATTGAATTAAAAAAAATCCAACTCAAACAAATAGAAGATCAATTCGCTGTTGAGAAAATATTATTGACCCCTGAACTTATCGCCGACCGGGAAATGGAAATTAAAGATTTTGCCTCCGAAGTCGTTTCACTTCAAGAAAAAAGATTTGGACCCAACGGAGACATGATGATCCAAAAGAATCAACTTTTAAAACCCGTCCAAGATCAGGTATTGAGTATTGTTCAGGATATTGCCAAGGAGAGAAAATACGACTTTGTTTTTGATCGATCTTCTGATATAATTATGTTGTATTCAGCAAAAAATTACGATATTAGCGAGCTAGTTCTTAGAAGTATTCAAGCACAAGAAAGAATCAAAGAAAGAAAAGAAAAAATTAACTCCGCGAAAAAAGGTTTAAACGGAGTGAGTAATTAAATAACCAAGTTCTAACTATGAAAAATTTAAAAAAATTTTTATTGCCCCTAGCACTGTCGTTGTTCCCTCTAAGTATGGTCAATGCTCAAGCCAAAGTAGCGCACATCGAATTTCAAAAATTGATCAGCGAAATGCCTGAAGTAATTGCAGCTCAAAAAGAATTAAAAAAATTGGAAGAGTCTTACACTGCTGAAATGGAAACTACTTACAAAGAATTCCAGACCAAGGCTCAAACTTATGCTGCCGATGCAGCCAACCAGACCGAAATCACCAATCAATCTCGTCAAAAAGAGCTCGAAGGGATGCAAAAAAACATCCAAGAGTATCAGCAAACAGTTTCCCAAGATTTACAAAAAAAATCTGTTGATATGATGAAGCCTCTAATTGATAAGGCCAAAGCTGCCATTGATAAAGTTGCTACTGATTTGGGATACAACTACGTATTGGATTCTTCTGCTGGAGGTAGTGTGATCATTGCCAAAGGAAAAGACATCATGGCCGACGTAAAAAAAGAACTAGGATTTTAATCCAAATCCATTAAAATGAAAACTCCCTTCCTGGGAGTTTTTTTTGCCCTTACCTGAACCAAGAGGCGTATTCAATATAATTGGCCGCAATACGTTCGATTTCTCCTTGTTGCAATTCAGGGCTTATTTCTTTGATTTTTTTGGCAGGAATACCCGCAAAAACACTACCCTCAGTAACGATGGTGTTTTTGGGCAAAACACTGCCTGCGGCAATAATACTATTGGATTCCACAACGCTATCATCCATAATAATGCTTCCCATCCCAATCAAAACCCTATCCTTAATGGTGCAACCGTGAACAATGGCATTGTGTCCTATGGACACATCGTCGCCTATGGTGGTAGCTGACCGCTCATAAGTTCCATGAATAATAGCCCCATCCTGGATGTTAACCCTATTTCCTATTGTGATACTGTTTACGTCTCCTCTTACTACAGCTTGATACCATACGGAGCAATCGTTACCCATGATGAGATGACCGATAAGGGTTGCATTTTCAGCAAAAAAACAGTTTTTACCGTAATGAGGTGTAAATCCTCGAACTGACTTAATTAACATAATTGTGCTTTGATGTCTAAATTATAAAATTGATTCCTAAGATCCTTGAATTTGTTTTTGCTAAATTTGTAGAAAAAAGATGGATAAGGTTAGTATCGTAGCCACATGTAAAAAGGGAGCCACTGTCGCAAAGTTTAGTATTACTCCCCCCCTATACATTTCAGTATCTAAGACATTTATTAATATTGACCAGGCTACGGATGCCCCTCTTGTTAAACAGTTATTTTTCCTTCCCTTTGTAAAAAAAGTGGCACTGGAAAACAGTACATTGATCGTGGAACGTTTCGAAATTTTAGAATGGGAAGAGGTAATCCAAGAAGTTGCAGAACAGATAGAAGACTACCTCAACGAAGGTGGAGCGATCCTCAATGAAGTAAAAAAGGTTGAAAAGGTACCCGTCACGGTCTATGCGGAAAGCACCCCCAACCCATCAGCCATGAAGTTTGTGGCCAATAAAAAAATAACCGACAATACACTCTCTTTCGAAGATACTGATAGCGCACAAGATGCCCCTTTGGTCAAGGAACTTTTTAACTTCCCTTTTGTCAAAGAAGTTTTTATGGATGAAAATTATATTTCCATCTCCAAAAACGACACTACACAATGGGAGGAAGTTGTTATGGAAATCAGAGGATTCATCAAATCCTATTTGGAGGAGGAGAAAACCATATTAGGGCCCTCCTTTGATTCAGACAACCAAAGGGCAAACACTACAAATCCAGATCAACCTCTGAATGATACTGAGCAGGAGATCGTAAAAATTCTGGAAGAGTATGTGAAACCTGCAGTGGCCTCAGATGGAGGAAATATTATTTTTGACTCCTATGAGGATGCCGACAAAAGGGTTAAAGTAGTCCTTCAAGGTGCATGCAGTGGATGCCCCTCCTCTACCTTTACCCTCAAAAATGGTATCGAGAACATATTAAAAGAAATGCTTCCCGGTAAAGTTGAGCTGGTAGAGGCCGTCAACGGATAAGTTATCCCCCAATTTTCTTAGCGGTGGTGTAAAAATCCTTGAGGTAAAAAGGTTCAAAATAAGCTACATCTTCGAACTTTTTATCTTGGAACGCTCTCCAAGCTAAAGGAATCATTTCTGCAGCAGAGGGATGCTGAATGTCGCTACGGTAGTCAATGTGACTGGCATCAAATACTTCTTTGCATTTTTGGGCACCTTCACCCATAAAAATCCATTGAACATTGGTTGGAAATTCATTAAAACTCTCAGTCGTCAAAACTTCAGCAAAGGTGGGCTTTACAACTTCCTTCTTTTCATTGAGAATCATAACGTAGACCTCCATCCGACGGGCATCAAACATGGGGAATAATAAAGCTTGATTATTGTCCTGAAACTTTTCGGATAAAATTTGAAGAGAATTTACTGCAATGAGGGGCAAATCCAAAGCAAAGCAAATGCCTTTGGCGGCAGCAACTCCAATTCTCAAACCGGTATAAGAACCTGGGCCCTTACTCACCGCAACGGCAGCCAGAGCTGACATCTCCAATTGGGCTTCTTTTAATACCTCTTGAATAAAACTGTGAAGCTGTTCACTATGACTGAATTGCTCCGAATGATGTTCTTTCAAAGCCAGCATCGTCCCAGATTGGCTGATGGCAACGGAACAGTTCTTAGTGGCGGTCTCTATATGCAGTATAACACTCACCCCACAAAAATAGAAAATCAATAGCTCCTATGTGCTCTAAAGCTATATAAATCTATAGCGTAATGGTGATTCCAAAATAAAATTCGAGGACTTTCAATTTGAAAATATAATCGAACTTGGCCCTTACCAAGTCTGAGGAAGCCGTTTCAAAGCGTTGCTTGATTTGGTTAAAATCAAAAATATTCATCACACCTGCCTCAAAACGATTGATCGCATCTTCGTAGGCTTTTCGTCGTGCCAACTCTGTTTTTTGGGCTGCTTCATAGAATTTAAACGCCCCTTCTGCATTGTTATAGGCCTGATTAATGGTATTTTCCAGATTGAGTTTTTCTTGTTCTAATTGATTTTGCGAGCGCAATAGATTCACTTTGGAACGCTCCACCCTGTTTCTGGCCGTAAAACCATTGAAAATAGGAATGCTTACCCTCAAACCAAAATTGTGTCCTGCATTCAGGTCAAATTGCTCTCCAAAAGGAATCGGACCAATGGCCTTGTTGCCCTCCACAGAGCGCAATACAGGCTCTTTGGTCGAGGATAAAAAACCTATGGGAACATCCGTGAATATACCATCCCCTGTAATTCTATCCGCATAGGAAACACGAGTGTTGTATCCGTAAAAAGCACTGAGGCTTGGCTGAAGTGTCCCTTTGGCCAACGCTACATCTTTTTCAGCAATGGCGATATTGGTCAATGAGAGTTTAATATCTTTTCGATGGGTTAATGCCTTCTCAAAAATATCCTTGGGCTTCTGGAATAAAATCTGTCCAAAAGGCGCTTCTACATCCATGTTCACTACATCAAAATTATCGTAATCTGTAATCAACAGCATCTGTGCCAAATTGATTTTGGACAGCCTTAAATTGTTTTCGGCTTGAATTACCGATTGTTCTTGTGTGGCCATCGTTGCCTCAATTTCCAACAAATCGTACTTTACCATGGTTCCGGCATCGATCATTTTTTGGGTACGTTCCACATCCTTTCGAGTAATCTCCAATTGGGATCTTTGGACTTCTAATATTTCGACGTTGAATAGTATTTGTAAATAGGCATTGGCCACCATTAATCGAACATCATCTTTCATATCTTCCAGTTGATATTCTCCTGCTAAAATGGCAAGGTTGGCCCGATGCAACTGATTTAAATTCCTGAGACCATTGTACAAATCAACATTAATACTTGCGCCAAAGGAGGTGTACTGTGTCGTTTTGTTTTCCAAGAGTCCTCTGGTAATGTCCTGATTCAATCCGACATTCCAGGTGTGATTGGCCTGAGCATTTAAGGATGGGAAAAAGTTCCCTGTGGCGTCGTCTTTATTGATTTCGGCATCGTTCAGGGCAAGTTCACTTTGTTTAACACTGATGTTTTTTTCAACAGCCATCTCAACGCATTCCACGAGGGTCATGGGCTGGGTCTGTGCCCTGAGGTCAACGCCCAAAGACAGTAAAATGACAATCAATAAGAATTGGATTGCTTTCATGTTTAATTATTTGTTTTCAGTTTCCTCTTCCTCCCCAATTTTGATGGGTTCTGTCTTATTCCAAACTTTTATTTCATCCTCCATTTTCAAGCCCGAGATAACTTCTACATTAATTCCATCGGAAATTCCTAATTCAATGTTTTTGCGTTCAAAGGTTCCTTGGTCATTTTTTATCTCCACATAAGGGTCATTGGTGATTTTATCAAATTGTAAGAGTGCCTCTGATATTCCCATGATGCTGTCCTTTTTTTGGAGAACCAAGGAGGCATTGGCACTATATCCTGCTCGGATAAAAATCGAATTGTCCAAATAAACATCTCCTTCAATTTTAAACTGAACGGTTCCTTGTTCTTCATTGCCTTTGGGAGCTATAAATTTTAACTGGGCATCAAATTCTTTGTCTTGAATGGCTCCTAGGCTTACCTTAAGTGGCATTCCAATAATCAGTTTTGCAACCTCTGCCTCGTCAACTCTCCCTTCAAAAATCATTTTGTTCAAATCGGCCACTGTGGCAATGGTAGTTCCAGCATTGAAGGTATTACTCTCAATAACTTGATCCCCTTCTTTAATCGGTATTTCCAGTATGGTTCCCGCTACTGTGGCGCGAATATTGGTATTGGCAGTGGTGGAACCTCCCGCAGAACCCATTTTAATGATCTGAAGATCGGTTCTTGCATTTTCAACATTTTGCTGTGCTTGGTCATAATTCAATTTTACATTGTCAAAATCTCGCTTAGAGATGATTTCCTTTTCAAATAGGGATTGACTCCTTTTGAATTCTACTTCAGCATTTTTCAACAAAATCAAGGTATTGGACAGTCTTCCTTTGGCTGTATTTAAAGCTTGTTCGTTGGGAACGACCTTCACTTTGGCCAACAGGTCTCCGTTGGTCACCAAATCGCCTTCCTCAACAAACAGTTTTTCGATGATCCCAGAAATTTGGGGTTTGATTTCTACTTCATCCTCCGGAATTACTGTTCCGGTGACTACTGTCTTTTTTTCAATACTTTGAATTTCAGGAGACTGAACGTCATACTCAAGCAGCGGTTGGCTATTGGTCTTAATAAAATAGAGCGTGGCAAAAATAGCTCCGAAAACGAGTAAACCAATTCCTAAATATTTTAAAATTTTCATGTTGAAATGTATTTATTATTCTTCTCTTAATGCGTCAATGGGTTTTATACTTACCGCCCTTTGGGCAGGGATCAATCCTATCAAAGTTCCCAAAACCACCATAGTAGCCAAAGCGCCCAAAACCAATGGAATCGGTACGGTGGGGTTGGTGTAGGGGAAATCCGATTGGTTTTGAGTAGCCAAGTTGATAATGGCCAAAACAGCCGCTCCTAAAATGATGCCCACTATACCAGCAACTAGGGTTAAAAAAACAGATTCTAATAAGATCTGAATCCTGACCTCTCCAGGAGTAGCTCCTAAGGCACGCCTTACCCCCAATTCTTTGGTTCGCTCCTTGACCGAGATCAGTAAAATGTTTCCAATGCCTATCACCCCAGCCAAAATGGTCGCCAAACCGACCACAAGGGACAAAAAGGTCATCCCATTGGCAAAACCGCTGATACGGTTAAATACTTCTCCGATGTTGAACGATCCAAATGCTCTTTCATCTTCTGGCGCCACCTTGTGGATTTTTTTTAAAACATCCTTGACGTTTTTTTCCACGGCAACCACATCGGCATCCGCATAGGCAGCAATGGTAAACCAATCCACATATTCACCGGTGTTGTATAAATTTCTAAAGGTATTGAAGGGAATAAAAATATCTCCATCGGTTTCAAAACCTCCTCCTTCAAGATATTTGTGAACCCCAATCACTTGGAAATAGACATTATTGATCCTTATGTATTTTCCCAAGGGGTTTTCATCTTCATCGAATAATTCCTCTTGTGTACGCTCACCAATAACACAAACTTTACGGTTGTTCCGCTGATCACCTTCATTGATAAATCGGCCCCCTTTGTATATTTTTTTAGTGGCTATTTTGGTGTATTCTGGAAAATCTCCGTAAATATTGTAGGTGCGAGAGATTTCTTTGTGAACCACACTCGCCGGCTGAGTGCCACCAAATACTCCCCTTGCATTTCTTGGAGCGATGTATTGAATTTCGGGAATTTGTCGTTTTAAATCCTTGACATTGGAAATGGTAAAACGCGGATATCTTCCCACTTTAAAACCAGCATAGGGAACACTGGTTCTCTGAGGCCATACAAACATAGAGTTCATGGCCATATCTTCAAATTCGCGTTCGAAACCATTGTCCAAACCTTTGGCTGCACCAGATAGGGTAATGTAAATAAAGATTCCCCACAACACGCCAATTACCGTAATGACGGTTCGGGTCTTGTTTTTGGCAATGGATCCAAAAATCTCCTGCCAAGTATCAAAATCGAATATGACCTTTAAACTATTCATCTCTTAAAGCTACTATGGGTTTGATACGGGCAGCCCTTTTGGCTGGGATATAACCGGCAATGGCACCAAATAGAATCAGTAAAGCCGTTGCCATTGCCGCAGTAAAATTGTCTATATAGGGATCAATGATAAAAAATTCCTCCAACCGATCTCCCATATTACTCAAAAGGGCAATCCCACCGATCATTCCAGCAATACCTGACAATGCTGTGATAAAAATGGACTCTTGTAAGACCATACCAATCACACTTTTGGGAGTAGCACCTAGGGCTTTTCTGACCCCCAACTCTTTGGTGCGTTCTTTGACCACAAAAACCATTATATTGGAAATTCCAATGATTCCAGCGATTAAAGTCCCTATTCCAACAAAAGCGACAATCAGCTGTAACACTCCTGCAAACCGCTGGTTTTGTCGTATTTGATCGGCTACATTTCTGATTCTAATTCCGTTGTTGTCTCTGGGATCAATGGACTTTTTCTTTTTCAAAAAAAGACGGAGTTGTTCTTCAAAAACCAAGGCGGTTTTGTAGCCAAACTCCGGTCGAAAACTCACAATGATAGAACTAATTTTATCGTTATTTTTTTCGATCAATTGCTGAGTGGTATAGGGCATATAAATCAATCGTTCCTCACGATCTCCACTTTGGTCTTGGAACATTCCAACTACCTTAAAAGCACTGGATCCAATTTCTAAATATTTTCCAATGGGATTTTCGTTCTTAAATAGGTCTTTGGCCACCAAACGACCGATGACAATATTTTTGGTTTTATTGAGCACATCATCTTGATTGATGAACCGTCCCTTCATAATGATGGTTTTTTCTACGAACTGATGGGCGGGGGCAACCGCTCTGGTAGAATAGTTGTCCGATTCGCCTCTGTATTTCACCTGTGCGCTTCTGTTGATTCTAGGGGTAATGTCCTCTATGAAAAATTGGAAGTTGTCTTTGATGTCTTGGAGGTCACTGTTTTCGAATTCTATCCTTCTGTTGGCTTTGAATCCCCTGTAAGGTTTGGAAGTCGTACCAGGGTAGACCCATAAGGTATTGGTGGCGTCATCCAAAAAAAACTGTTTGAAGGTGTTTTTTAATCCATTTCCAAATCCAAACAGAACGATGAAAATAAAAATCCCCAAAGCGACGGTAAAACCGGACAGAAAAGTCCTGAGCCTGTTCTTTCGAATGGTTTCAAAAATTTCTTGCCAACGGTCCCTATTAAACATGATTTTCGACTATGACCTGCTCGACTTTTTGATCTTCAACAATCACCCCATCTCTGAGGGTAACGATTCTTTTGCACATGTGTGCAATATCCAATTCATGAGTAACCACCAAAATGGTCTTACCTTCATTGTTGATTTGTTGAATCAAACCCATCACCTCGTTGGATGTGTTAGAGTCCAATGCTCCTGTGGGTTCGTCGGCCAAAAGAACTTTAGGTTGTGAAGCCATAGCTCTGGCGATGGCTACCCTTTGTTTTTGACCACCGGAAAGCTCGCTGGGTAAATGAGAGGCCCAATCCTTTAATCCTACCTTTTCCAAATATTCCATGGCTTTTGCTTGTCGGATTTTTCTTCCTAAACCTTGATAATAAAGTGGCAAAGCAACATTCTCTAATGCGTTTTTATAATTGATGAGATTAAAAGATTGGAAAATAAATCCCAAAAATTTATTGCGATAATTGGCTGCAGTGGTTTCGGTCAAACCTTCAATCAATACATTGTCGAGTAGATACTCTCCTTCGTCAATCGAATCAAGCATTCCCAATATATTGAGCAAGGTGGATTTACCCGATCCTGATGATCCCATGATGGCCACCAACTCTCCCTCTTTTATATCCAAATCAATCCCTTTAAGGACATGCAGAGAACTGTCACCCATCCTATAGGACTTGTGAAGATTTTTGATACTGATCATGGTAATTATTTACTTGGGTTATTTAAAGTTAATACATTTAATTAGACTTATCTAATCCAATAAGGTTTAACATTGTCAATAACGTTTCAAAAAAATATAATTGCTAAAAAAGTGTTAAATTATTTTTTTAGCATCTTAAAAATTTGATAGCCAACAAATCCCACCAAAAGATATGGGATGGCCATTAAGTAGATGATCCCGTTGTTGATTCCTTTGGCCGTTTCTTGAGCCTCTCCCGACTCTAAAACTGCTCTGCACATAGAACACTGAGCGGAAGCCTCTCCAACCACAAACAGAATCAACAAAAATGATATTGAAGTACGCATGGATTTAGTAATATGGTGCTATCATCAAATACACCACTACCCCCGTTATGGCGATATACAACCATATAGGAAAAGTAATAACAGAGATTTTTTTATGATCTGCAAATCTTTTTGAAATGGCCCTTACATATGTAATCAGTACCATGGGTATGATTCCAATAGAAAGTATAATATGGGAAATTAGAATAAAATAGTAAATGTATTTCACCGCACCTTCCCCGCCAAATGGGGTAGGGTCTGAGGTCATATGATAGGCTACATACATGACCAAGAAAATTAAAGACAAGGCAATGGCAATCTTCATCAATGATTCGTGTAGTTTAATTTTTTTCTGTCGAATCGCCACATAGGCCAAAACCAAAATCAAAGCCGTCAACGCATTAATGGAAGCATAGATAGGAGGTAAGAAATCAAGAGGGGCTACATTGGGCAATCTCACCGTAAAGAGAACCGCAACCACTACAGGGATCAAAATGGATACTGCCGTGATGAGTTTACTGTATTTCTTAGAGGGATCACTAACACTTTGCTCTTTCATTTCACTGGGTTTTATTCCTTTAATAGCCTTTCGATATCGTCCAGCAGCATGTCCACACCTTGCACATCCTGATCTTCACGATCCAAACCTGAATAGTAGACGATGGGGTTGTCAAAACGGTCGACCCTTGAGCGGATATATCCGTTTTTGTCGATCAAAGCAAAATAACCTTGATGCTCGAAACCTCCAGCTACTGCGGGATTAATCCCTGCAAAGATACTAAATCCCGAATTGGAAAGTTCGTAAACCACCGATTTCTTATCGGTCAAAAAATGCCAGTTTTGAGATTTTACACCATAGTCTTCTGCATATTTTTTCAATACATGGGGCTTGTCATTGTCAGGATCAATGGTGAAAGAAGCAATCCCAAAATCTTGGCGATCACCAAAACGATCATCCAAAATTTTCATATTCTTATTCATGATGGGACATATAGTAGGACAACGGGTAAAGAAAAATTCCGCCAGATAAACTTTCCCTCTAAAATCCTCATTACCAATCAATAAGCTATCTTGGTTACGCATCAAAAATTCAGGTACTTTTTTGGCTTCACCGTTAAGTTTGATGTAAGCCAATGGTTTTGCTGGAACTGATCGATTACTTTCGACCTGAGTATTGTTTGCCACCCGATCAACGATCTTGGGGATAAACAAAAGACCAAAAACAATCAGAATGATGATTAAACCAATATAACTGAAGTTTTTCATGTTAGGGGGTATTCTTATTGTACTTCTTCCAAGCACGGCGGTATTCGGCCAGAATTACCTTGATATCATCGACCATTTTGTTGTTGATTTCAGCAACAGACTGTGCATTAAAACCAAACAGGGTTCCTTCATCTTCATCATCGTCACGCCCCCTCAGGTTGCGTTCTTTGTCGATGATAAAAACATAGGGTAAACTTTTTTCAGCGGAGAGTTGTAAAGGGGTTTTCAGGCTTTTAAATAAACGTATAATCTGATCATCACTTCCAAAAACAAAACGCCACTTGACCAAATCTGTTCCTACACCTGACTTCAGTTCTTGTTTGAGTTCCTCAACCTGAGCCTGCTGACCCTCTTGCACCACCATAATAAACTGAAAGTCTTTGAACTGATAGAAGCGTTTGTAAATTTTTTGATTCAGATTCAAGGCATCACCCTTCTTGTCGGAGAGGTCTTCTCCCCAAAAACCCAATACGGTGATTCGGTCTTGAAATTGGACAGGCTCCCCTGAAAGGGTATTCCACTGATGAACATCGTCAACCGCTTTGGTCAAAACGGGCAAGAGCGCAAAATTATTTTTGCCAGAGGCAAAAAATAAATAGATGACTATTGGAAATACAAAGAGTATAAAGAGGACAAAATATTTTTTAAAAGATTTACTCATGAAAAAGAATGTCCGGCTTATTCTAAAAATTCCAACTCACAAATCCGCTATTCATCACTTCAAAAATGTAGTCAGCTTCGAGAATAAGAATAAAAATCAGATAAGGAATTAATATGATTAACGGGAGAACTATTGCACCTTGAAGGCTACCTCTTTCGTCCCTGACGTGCATAAAGTCCCATGCAATATAGTAGGCTTTGAC
>JAACDY010000083.1 GCA_009936675.1 Bacteroidota bacterium | reverse complement strand
TCGTTTTCCATGTCTGCTTTTACAGCAGCGGTGGCTTTACTTTGATCGGGAGTATCTTCAAACATAAAAGAAGCTTCCAGTTCCAACTGTAAATAGCTGTCTGGAGGAAAGGCATGACCAATTTTTTCTCTCCTTTTGGCATACAGCTTAATCAGATCGAAGGCAATGGCTTTGACCCTGGTTTTGGTTTTTTGTTTGAGTACCTTCCAGGCCTTGGAGCCCAGTTTATTGAGCTTGGGAACATGACCGTCTTTGCCGTTGAATTTGGCGATTTTGTGAAGTGAGTGAATGCTGAGATAAAGAATGTCTCCTTCTCCATAACTCAATTTTATGGCCTCTTGTTTTACCCCATCCACATCAATTTTTTGAAGCCCTCCAAACTTCCCTATACCGTGGTCAATGTGGGTGACAAAATCTCCAATTTTAAGATGGGTCAACTCTTTGAGGGTCAGTACATCTTTTTTGGCAGCGGCCGAACGTAGTTTGTATTTGTGGTAGCGTTCAAAAATTTGGTGGTCTGTAAAACAAGCAATTTTGGCTTCAATATCTTCAAATCCCTCAAAAAGGGGGCAAACTTCAGTTTTGTAATGCACCTTGGTTTCCATCTCTTCCAAGATTTCATTGAATCGCTTTCTTTGGGCGTCGCTGGAACAAAAAATATAGTTTTCAAAACCCGAGGCGTGGTTGTCGTTGAGAATTTGAACCAGCCGATCAAACTGCTTGTTGATCGAAGGCTGGGGACTTTGTTTGACACTGATGCGCTCTTGTGGCTTGAGTTGGTCAGAATTATTAATCAGCACGGTACTTTGACCGTTCAAACGTTCCAAAAGTTCTTGGGGACTTAAAAACAAAATTTCTGGAGGATATTGAATGGAGTTTTCCAAGGACTCGAATTGTTTGACTGCCTTGATTCCCAATTTTTCGATACGATCCAAGCAAAGGTCAAGTTGGTTAAACACCACTGTACTTTGTCCGGGCAGAGAGTCGATCAGAGATTTTCGTTTTTCGCTAAAAGAAACCTTGGAAGTATTGGGTAACAAATCGATTTGCTCCAAGGGAGTGATCGAGAGTTGGGTATTGACATCAAAACTTCTAAGACTTTCAATTTCTTCATCAAAAAACTCGATACGATAGGGGTGCTGATGGGCAAAAGAAAACACATCTATGATCCCTCCTCTTACCGAAAATTCTCCTGGTTGGGTGACAAAGTTTACCCGATCAAAACCATATTCAAAAAGGGTCTCATTGACAAAATCCAAGCCGATGATGTCGCCTTTTTTAACGGTGAGTGTTTTTCGCTTGAGGGTCTGTTGTGAAATGACTTTTTCAAAAAGAGCTTGGGGGTAGGTGACAATGATTTTTTTCTTTTTGGAATTACTGAGTTTTTTGAGCACCTCGGACCGCAATAAAACGTTGGCATTGTCAGTGGCCTCAGGCTTATAAGCTTCTCTGTAGCTCGCTGGAAAATAGAGAACTTCTTTGGAGGAGAGCAGTTGTTCAAGGTCGTTCAGATGATAAGCGGCTTGTTCGGCATTGTCCAATACCATCAAAAAAGTTCGATCCAAATTTTTAAAGGCAGAGACAATTTTAAAGTTCAAACCAGAACCTACCAAACCTTTAAATTGGCAACAGTCGTCCCGCAAAAGTGCAGTTTCAAATGCCTTTTGACTGTGGGTTTGGGAAATTTTATCAAACAGTTGTTCGATAACTTTTTTTGGCAAATATAGTTTTCATTCCCATTACTCAACTCAAAAATCACAAGATTTCAATCCTTTTTTTGGTTGATAACTCCTGATAATTCAATAAACTTTGAAAAGGACAATACCCTATTTTAGTATTTCAAATTGCCATTCATGTTTTTGATTTTTGATACTGAAACCACGGGTTTGCCCCGAAACTGGAATGCACCTCTAACGGATGCAGACAATTGGCCGCGGTGTATTCAGATTGCTTGGCAATTACATAGCAAGGACGGGAGCTGCCTTGCCCACGAGGATTATTTGGTGGTGCCCGACGGTTTTGTGATTCCCTATGATGCCGAAAAAATTCACAGTATTTCCACTGCTTTGGCCCAAAAAGATGGGATTCCTTTGTCGGAGGTATTGGAGAAATTTCAACAGGCTGTTGCTCAATGTGAATTTATTGGAGGGCATAATGTAAGTTTCGACCTCAACATCATGGGGGCAGAATTCTTGCGATTGGGCGATCAGAATCCTTTGGAAAATTTCCCCATCATTGATACTTGTACCGAAGAGACCGCAACACTATGTCAGTTGCCCGGAGGTCGAGGAGGGAAATTTAAATTACCCACCCTAAGTGAACTCCACCACCACCTTTTTGAAGCCCCTTTCGAGGAAGCCCATAATGCCACTGCGGATGTAGAGGCCACCACCCGTTGTTTTTTCGAACTTTTTAGAAAAGGGTGGATTCGACCCGAGGCTCTAAAAAACAGGGAAGATATTTTACAGCACCTCAGTGAAGTATTGGATCAACCGGTCAAAGGGATTGGATTAAAACATCTCAATTTAAAAGCCGCTTCCGAACAATTGGTTGCCTTGGCTGAGAAGGAAGAAGAACCCTCAAAAACATTTACCGATGCGGAAGAGGAAATTTTGCAAAACACCTCCTTTGTTCACTTGCATACCCATTCCCAGTATTCCGTTTTGCAATCTACTTCCAGAATCGATGACTTGGTCAAAGCTGCGGCTGGTGATCAAATGCCTGCGGTGACCCTGACAGATCACGCCAATTTGATGGGAGCCTTCCACTTCATCAAAGCCATAAAAAAACACAATGCCGATTTAGCCGAGGGCACTGCGGCCCTAAAACCTATTTTGGGATGCGAGTTCTATGTTTGTGAAGATCATCAAGATCGCTCCAGAAGGGACAACGGTTATCAAATTGTTTTCATCGCTAAAAACAAAAAGGGCTATGAGAACCTTTCCAAGATGAGTTCCATTGCCTATACTCAAGGATTTTACTACGTGCCTAGGATAGACAAAAAAATTGTTGAGCAGTACAAATCAGATTTGATGGTTTTGACGGGTAACTTGTATGGAGAGGTGCCCTCAAAAATTCTTAACGTAGGAGACAATCAAGCAGAGGAAGCCTTGCAGTGGTGGAAGAGCCAGTTTGGTGAAGATTTGTACATTGAGTTGATGCGCCATCAGCAGGAGGACGAAAAACGCGCCAATCAAGTGCTGATTCAGTTTGCCCAAAAACACGGAATTAAGGTTTTGGCCACCAATAATTCCTATTATACAACCAAAGCCGAGGCCAATGCCCATGATATCTTGCTCTGTGTCAAAGAGGGAGAGAAACAGGCCACTCCCATAGGGCGTGGAAGAGGCTATCGTTTTGGACTTCCCAACCAAGAGTACTATTTTAAGTCTCAGTCAGAGATGAAAAGTCTTTTTTCGGATTTACCCGAGGCCATCATCAACGTTGAGGAGGTCGTCAACAAAGTTGAAGCCTTTGATTTGGCGCGAGAGGTATTGCTTCCCAAATTTGACATCCCCGATGATTTTTCCACAGATGCCTCCAATGACCCAAAGGACAGAGAAAATCAGTTTTTGCGGCATTTAACTTTGGAGGGAGCCAAAAGACGTTATGGCACCATCAGCGATGAGATTCAAGAACGTTTGGATTTTGAGTTGGAGGTCATTGCCAATACAGGCTATCCTGGATATTTTTTGATCGTACAAGACCTTATTGCTGCCGCTAGGGAAATGGGTGTTTCTGTCGGGCCTGGCAGGGGTTCAGCCGCAGGGTCGGTAGTCGCCTACTGTTTGGGAATCACCAATTTAGATCCCATCAAATACGATTTACTTTTTGAGCGTTTCCTCAATCCCGACCGGGTGAGCATGCCCGATATCGATATTGACTTCGACGATGAGGGAAGGGGTAAGGTCATGGACTATGTAATTGAAAAATACGGCGCCAATCAAGTGGCTCAAATCATCACTTATGGAACCATGGCGGCCAAGTCTTCCATCAGAGATACCGCAAGGGTTTTGGATCTTTCCTTGGGCGATGCTGATCGGATTGCAAAGCTGGTACCCAACATCAAACTGGCCAAAATTTTCTCCCTAGAAGACAAGGAACTCAAAGAAAACCTCAGGTCGGACGAGTTCAGTCAAGTCAAAGAATTGCAAGAAATTTTTGAGGGTGATGATTTGGCTGGGCAAACCTTACAGCAGGCCAAGGTGTTGGAAGGTTCACTGCGAAATACAGGGACGCATGCTTGTGGGGTCATCATCACCCCCGATGATATCACCAATTTTGTACCCATTGCTTCTGCTAAAGATTCCGATTTGAATGTGACTCAGTTTGACAATGCTGTGGTCGAGGAAGCAGGACTTCTGAAAATGGACTTTTTAGGACTGAAAACCCTGACATTGATTAAGG
The DNA here is from genome assembly GCA_009936675.1 of Bacteroidota bacterium. Taxonomy (GTDB): domain Bacteria; phylum Bacteroidota; class Bacteroidia; order Flavobacteriales; family Flavobacteriaceae; genus UBA8316. The sequence continues at coordinate 2,654 of JAACDY010000083.1, read as the reverse complement.
ATACCGTTAAGCTGGTAAAATACCGCCACGGGATTGATCTGAATCCCGACGAATTTCCGTTGGATGATCAATTGACTTATGAATTGTTTCAAAGAGGCGATACGGTTGGGATTTTTCAGTATGAATCTGTGGGTATGCAGAAATATTTGAAAGATTTAAAACCCAATGTTTTCGCAGATTTGATCGCAATGAATGCTTTGTACCGACCAGGACCTTTGGAATATATTCCCAGTTTTGTTGCTAGAAAAAAGGGGGAGGAGGAAATCAAATACGATTTGCCAGAGATGGAAGAGTACCTCAAAGAAACCTATGGGATCACTGTCTATCAGGAACAAGTAATGTTGTTGTCTCAAAAATTAGCAGGATTCTCCAAGGGTGAAGCCGATTTACTTCGGAAAGCCATGGGAAAAAAGATTTTTGCACTGCTGCAAAAACTCAAACCCAAGTTTATCGAAGGGGGAGAGGCCAATAACCATCCCAAGGAGGTGTTGAATAAAATTTGGAAGGACTGGGAAGCATTTGCATCTTATGCTTTCAACAAATCCCACTCCACCTGTTATGCATGGATTGGATATCAAACAGCATACCTCAAGGCGCATTATCCTGCAGAGTATATGGCGGCCGTCCTTTCCAATAACATGAATGACATCAAACAGGTTACCTTCTTTATGGAGGAGTGCAGAAGGATGGGAGTCAAAGTATTGGGGCCCGATGTCAATGAGTCTTTTTACAAGTTCAATGTAAACGAAGAAAACGCCATTCGTTTTGGAATGGGAGCCATTAAAGGAGTAGGAAAAGGAGCGGTAGAGACCATCATTGAGCACCGAAAAGACGCCCCTTACGAAAGTATTTTTGACGTGGTCAAAAAGGTAGATTTGAGAGCAGCCAATAAAAAAGCCTTTGAAAACTTGGCACTTGCAGGTGGATTTGATTCTTTTAAAGGAACCCACAGGGCACAGTATTTTAATCCCGATGGCGATGGTATTATTTTTCTAGAAAAAGTAATCCGATTTGGGTCTAAATTCCAAGAGAGTCAAAACTCTTCACAGACCAGTCTTTTTGGTGAAAATTCTGACGAAGTTTATCAAGAGTTGGTCATCCCGCCCTCCCCTGAATGGGACAATTTAGGAAAGCTCAAAAAAGAAAGAGAAGTGGTGGGGATTTATATTTCTGGACATCCTTTGGATGATTTTAAAAAGGAAATGCGATGGTTTACCAACGCAAAATTGTCTCAACTCAAAGACCTAAATCCACTGGTCAATAAAAATCTTAATGTTGCAGGAATCGTCAACGAAATTCAACACTTAGAATCCAAAAACGGGAAAGGCTGGGGTCGATTTACCTTGGAAGATTTTTCGGATCAGTATGAGTTTAGAATTTTTGGGGAGGAGTACCTCAAGTTCAAACATTTTATCAGTGTCAACCAGTTTGTTCGAATAAAAATTAATATCAAAGAGGGATGGAGAAATCAAGAAACAGGGAGATTGGGTGATCCTAGAATACAGTTCATTAATTTCGAGATGTTACACGATGCCCTGTCCAAAAATTCTAAAAAATTGACCTTACAGTTGGACATTCGTCAATTGAAATCCGAAAGCATTCAACAGTTGAAGAAAGAACTCAATGGTTTTAAGGGAGATAAACTGCTGTATTTTGATGTCATTGATCCCAAAAAACAACTTAAATTGACCTTGGCCAGTCGCAAACAAAAGGTTGCTATTTCGCCCGAATTGTTATCACACTTGGAGGAAAAGCGTTGGCACTATAAATTGAATTGATCGTATATTACAATCCATAATATTTCAATAAGTAAATTTGATTGCTCATGGCAATGTCACATTTTTTAAAATGATTAATTTTGAATTTAAATTTTAGAATATGGCTTTAGAAATTACCGATGCAAATTTTGAAGAAACGGTTTTAAAATCGGACAAACCTGTTATTGTAGATTTTTGGGCAGCTTGGTGCGGCCCTTGTCGCATGGTCGGACCGATTATTGATGAAATCAGTGAAGATTACGAAGGTAAGGCTGTGGTTGGCAAATTGGATGTCGATCTCCACCAAGAATACGCTGCAAAATATGGGGTGAGAAATATTCCCACCGTTTTGCTATTTGATAAAGGAGAATTGGTTGGCAGACAAGTGGGTGTAGCACCCAAAAAAGCCTATGCCGATGCTTTGGATGCCGTATTGTAGTTTAGGCTCCTTCAAATGCCATTAGTTTCGAGACTACTTTCCAGTATCATCTCCCCTTTTTTTCTTTTGATCGTTTTTGAGTAACGATTGAATTCATTAGTATTTATAAGATAAGTGATCCAAAGTCAATAGCTGTTTTTTTTGGATAAAGCCCAATGGTGGACTAAATATGCCTTCTTTTGTCAGTTATAAATTTGGCAAAATCAAAATGCAATGTATATTTGCATCCGCTAACAACAAGGTCTGGTAGTTCAGTTGGTTAGAATACATGCCTGTCACGCATGGGGTCGCGGGTTCGAGTCCCGTCCAGACCGCTTCTTAATTCCCCTGTTAATCAGGGGTTTTTACCATAACAAAATCAATTATTCTTTTTTGTGGGGTTCAAATAACTTCTTAATTTATTGAGAAGTAACTGAATTATTTTCCAAGTATACGATCAAAAAATTCTTCACGTAACG
>JAACDY010000082.1 GCA_009936675.1 Bacteroidota bacterium | reverse complement strand
GTTTGGGCAGTCGCTTCTGCATTTCGATCTCCTTGCAAATAATCTAGACCTAGCTTCAGCTTGTCCTCATCCCCAGAAAAAATCGATTCAAATACACCAGACGCTTTCTGAAAAAGATTATTAGTCAGGGTTTGTGTTGATATGGCTGACAGGGATAAGTCGCTGATAAACACCCCTTGAGACAGAAGGGATATGGCTTGGATTTGCCTACGTTCCTCATCGTCAAGTTTATAGGATAGATCATTTCGAACATTTGCAGATGTGTTGGGAAAATCAATTGAAAAGCTCGGCGTTTCGGGCTGCATGATACTCCCAGACAAAAATATTTTTACATCTGTTGGGATTTTTCGATTTAAACCTGGATTTTCAAGTAATATGGCTGGATTTGCTCCTCCTGGCACTTCATATGTGGCTTGTAAATTTAGTTCGGCGTCTAGTGGGTTGCCATTCCACAAAATTGTCCCCCCTGGCTCAAGGGTGAATTCTTTTTCCAGAATCCCTAAATTCTTAAAACTGTAAACTCCGTTTAAAGCAATAAAATCTCCCCATACACTAAAAATTCCATCCGTATTGACTTCCATCAGAATACTCCCTAACCCAGAGCCACTCAGCGTACTTCCTGTATCGCTATCGATCACAAGCTCAAGTTCTGCTTCTGGCGTAATTGTCAAATCAAAATTGAGAGCAACTCCTTTGATATCGGTGGATAAAGGAAGGAAATCTCTATTATTATTCGCCCTATTTTTTTCGACAAATCGTATATAAGAGACATCCTCGATGCTGGGCGTATTGTCAACTGGAATAATAATATTTGTACCTTCTGCGGACTGACCCATAACATCGAAAGTCAAGGATTGGGCTGGTCCATGAATACGAGCAGATCCATTCAGTACACCTTTGCCGTAAAAGTTATTGTCAAATGTATTGTCTGTATCTAAGATTAGAAGACCTTGACTCGACAGATCCATATCTAATGTAAAAAACCTAAAGTTTTGATGAGCAATTGTTCCCGAAAAGTTCGCTGAAGTCAAGTTTTTTTCATCGATTAGGCGAGTGGACTCAAACTCAAACGATGATGGGTGGAGAGTCATCTTTGTTTTATCTGTGAGGCGATATCCAACATTTAAATAAGGTACAAAAAGTCTAAATCCCTCAAAAAATAGCTCTCCCTCAAGCATGGGTTGGTTCCACTTCCCCCCTATCGAAATTGAGCCATCGATCTCTCCAGCAACATCAGTAAGCGCATTTCCAATAATACGGTCAAGAGTTGCGGCGGGAAATTTCTGAAAAATGACGTTTAAATCTAGATTGTTGTCATTTTGGGGAAAGATCAGGCCTTCAATAGAGCTTGTTTGTAGATCGTTATTAACTGTACGAAATGACAATTCATAAGCATCTTGAACTGACTGTAGGGCAATAGACGCATCACCTAAAAAAGAGTCGTTTAATGATAAAGAGTCAATCTGCAGATTTGCCTTTCCACCAAATTTGTCATTATCTAGCGTAATGTCAAGGGTCCCATTGGTAATCCCGCTAACTATTCGTTTTGGCTTTGGCGGAATAACATCCGAAAGATCAATATTTTCAAAAAATGCCTGAAAACGCTGTGTTTTTTGTTGGTCAAACGAGATCTGGAGAGTTGATTCGTCATTCGAAAATACAGTTGAATCAAGTTGAGCCCCTTTTGGGGACAAACGTAAAGAACTCGTTCTTTCATCGATATGATTCACATTCCACTGCTTGCCCTGAAATGAGATCTTTGATGGTTGAATCCCAAATTCCAATTCTTGATTATCATTGATTGTGGCATAAAAATTGACTTCATTGTTAGAAGAGTTATTTTGATATTCCGTGCGGAAATAAAGTTTATCATCTAGCATGGTATTTATCATTCGAAATTGACTTAGGCTTAAACCCATTACCTGAAATTCTTCAACGAATACATAAGATTTATATAAAGGATTATCGTTGTCCAATGTCAACTGCAATTGAGAGAAAACTTTGTCTTCATACTGAATGTAAGGGATGTCTAACTGCAAGGCTGTCTCGTTCACGTTAGCACTTATCTTTCCACGAAAAAAAGAATTGTCGTCTACAGCAATGTTATCACTTAATGCCATGAGTAATTTTTTCTTGAAATTAATGTTAAAGTTGACGAATTTGGAGGAGTCGATTAGCATTGGTTTATATGAAGAAAAGTAACTTCCAAATGAATTCACAATCATGTTGTTCAAATCCGAAAGCTCGAATCTTCCATAGATTAATCCGTTGACAACGTCTTCTGATCTAATATTGAAAAATCGTAAATCTTTGTTCACTCTTGATTGAATGGAAAAGTCTTTAAATGCAAAGACTTCGCCGTTGGATTGAATCTGCACTGAATCGGCCATGATATCTCCAATAAAATCATCGATTAGAGTCCCTTGACTTACAATTTCAAAATTTCCAGAAAGCGTTCTGTTTGTCGTAGAAGATGAAAAAATATTTCGGAGTTTTAACTCCTTTACGCTTGCAACAGCCAAAAGCTTACGGACAGAATCATTCGCGTCAAATTGCCCTTGTACTTTCAACTTTGCATTAATATCATTTATGTCAACTGACCCGACAACTCGATTCTGACTCAGTTTCATATCAACAGAAATAGAGTCGAGGTTGTTTTCACGATATGAAAAGGATGAAAATTGACCGAATAATTTTGTGTCGAGCTGATCAAACTGAAGTCCTTTCCCTTGTACAAACAATGATGCGTCAGTAGTCCCAAGATTGGATTGATTCAGCAGACTGCCGATGTTAAATTGACTCGCTCGGATTTGACCGTCATAGAAAGGGTTCATTTGCCTTCCTTTCCGGTAAAAATCAAAATTGATTTGCAACGAGCCTAGGGATGACCCAACAGAAAGGTTTAGTTTATGGTTATCTGATTGACTAACAAGTGTTCCACTGATATTTGCATTCTCAAATCTTTTTAATACGTCAACACTGGATTTGTCTAAACTTGGAAAAAGGGTTTGGACATCATTCGGGTCGATGAAGAG
>JAACDY010000081.1 GCA_009936675.1 Bacteroidota bacterium | reverse complement strand
CTCGAAGAAGTGGTTTTGGGCGTTGAAAAGAAAATTAAAGTCAAACGAAAAATTCAAGCACCAGAAGCGCGATTTTCAACTTGTCCAACGTGTAACGGTACAGGGCAAGTCATGCGTGTGACCAACACGGTACTCGGTAGGATGCAAACGGCATCAACCTGCTCGGCATGTGGTGGCTCTGGACAGTCACTTGTCAATCGACCATCGGGATCAGATGCAAATGGACTGATCAACAAAGAAGAGATGGTGTCTGTCAATATTCCTCCAGGTGTAGAAGATGGAATGCAACTCAAAATGTCAGGAAAAGGAAATGATGCTCCCGCTAATGGGATTTCTGGGGATTTAATCGTTTTGATACAGGTACAAAACCATCAATCACTCAGTCGAGAGGGTGACAATCTTCATATGGATTTATATGTGAGCTTGCCAGAAGCCATTTTGGGCGCATCCAAAGAAATCGAAACGGTAGGGGGGTCTGTTCGGATTCGATTAGAAGCTGGAATTCAATCGGGAAAAATCTTGCGTTTAAAAGGAAAAGGAATCCCAAGCTTGAATGGATATGGTACCGGGGATTTGCTTGTTCATGTCAATGTATGGACTCCACAACACCTGTCAAAAGAACAAAAACAGTTTTTTGAGTCAATGCGTACAAATGAACATTTTGTACCGGACCCGAAAAAAGGAGAAAAATCCTTCTTTGATAAGGTAAAAGACATGTTTTCATAAAAAAAACCAGTCAGCAATTAAAATTTGTGCTATATTTGAGCCAACGATAGATTATTCTATAGTTAATTTTTCTTTTTCATAGCAATTTTTTCCCATCCTTAATTTCTATTAAGGGTGGGTTTTATTTTACAATCATTTTGTACTTTCGTTGAATGGAAAGATTTTTTGATTTCTTCACGAAGAATCTGTCGTTTGGCGGCTTGAGTTTCAATCTGAAACTTTTTCTCATTTTTCTTCTTGTTTTTTTTGCTGCCAGATTAATCCTTCGTCTCTTTAAAAGAATTGTTTCTCGCAACTTTACGCCTGAGCGAAAAGGGAAGTTTAAACCCATTTTTGGCTTTCTCAATTACAGCATCTACACGATCATCATTCTTTTGGCTCTACAAAATATGGGTGTTGAGCTCACTGCAATTTTTGCTGCTTCTGCCGCCTTGTTGGTAGGGATTGGATTTGCCCTTCAAACCTTTTTTCAAGATATCATTTCAGGGGTTTTTATCCTGATTGATCAATCGGTTCATGTTGGGGATATTATTGAAGTTGACGGGAAGGTGGGAAAAGTTGAAAACATCACACTTCGAACAACGCGCGCCGTAACGATTGACAATAAGGTTTTGGTGATTCCGAATCATCTTTACTTGACGAACACTCTTTACAATTGGACAGAAAATGGAAAAATTACCAGAGAGCGTGTAGCAGTTGGGGTTGCTTACGGAACAGATGTTAAAATAGTCACTAAAATATTGATCGATATCGCAGAACAACACAGTGCGGTGTTGAAAACACCACCCCCTACAGTTTTGTTTCAAAACTTTGGAGAAAGCAGTCTCGATTTTGAAATTATCTTTTCGCTGAAAAACAGCTTTAAAGCCGTTCCGATTCAAAGTGATATTCGATTTTCGATCTATGAGGCCTTTGCAGAGCATAAGATCGAAATCCCATTCCCGCAACGCGTAATTCGTTCCACATAATATGTCGAATATTCTACTTATTGAAGACGAGGATAGCATTCGTCGGGTGTTAAAAAAGGTTTTACAGGAAGATAATCAATCCTATCAATTTACCGAGGCCACGGATGGGCAAGAGGGAATCTCAACGGTTAAAAAACAAGAGTTTGATCTTATCCTCTGCGATATCAAAATGCCAAAAAAGGATGGGATTGAGGTGCTAGCTTTTATTCGAAATCACACGCCTACAACACCTGTCGTTATGATCTCTGGTCATGGGAATCTGGAAACAGCAGTTAAGGCCATGCGTATGGGTGCGTTTGATTATATTTCAAAACCT
>JAACDY010000080.1 GCA_009936675.1 Bacteroidota bacterium | reverse complement strand
TTAGAAACAGGTAAGCTGGCCAAACAGGCTCACGGCTCCGTAGTCGTACAAATGGGAAACTGTATGCTTTTGTGTACAGTAGTTTCCAACTACCATTCCGGTAATGTTGACTTTTTACCTCTAACGGTGGATTATCGTGAGAAATTTGCTGCAGCAGGTCGATACCCTGGAGGTTTTTTCAAAAGAGAAGCCAGACCCAGCGATGGAGAAATATTGACCATGAGAATTGTGGATCGTGTTTTACGTCCTCTTTTCCCAAAAGACTATCACAATGAAGTTCAGGTGATGATTCAATTAATGTCTCATGACGAAAATGTAATGCCCGATGCCTTAGCTGGACTAGCCGCTTCTGCCGCCATTCAATTGAGTGATTTTCCATTTGAATGTCCTATTTCCGAGGCTAGAGTTGCCCGAGTAGACGGAGAATTCATCATCAACCCAAGTCGTGCTCAATTAGAAACTTCCGATATAGATATGATCGTGGGAGCCTCTGCAGATTCAGTTATGATGGTAGAAGGTGAGATGGACGAGTGTAGTGAAGAAGAGATGGCCGACGCCATCAAATTTGCACACGAGGCCATCAAGGATCAAATTGATGCACAAATGAAATTGGCGGATGCCTTTGGTAGAAAAGAAGCACGCGAATACGACCAAGAAGAAGAAAACGAAGAGCTACAAAAGCAAATTCACGATGCTGCCTATGACAAATGCTATGCCATCGCCAAAAAAGGCACTGGAAAAGCCGAACGCAGTCTGGCCTTTAGTGAAATAAAAGATGAAATCAAAGCTACTTTCTCAGAAGAAGAACTTGAAGAAAACGGCGATTTGATAAGCAAATACTTTGGCAAAGCCCAAAAAGAAGCGGTAAGAGAATTGGTATTGAGTGAAGGAATGCGTTTAGATGGTAGAAAAACCGATGAGATCAGACCGATTTGGTGTGAGGTAGATTACCTGCCCTCCACCCACGGTTCCTCCATATTTACTCGTGGAGAAACTCAGGCACTTGCTACCGTAACTTTGGGAACTTCTAGAGAATCAAATCAAATTGATATGCCCTCCTATGAAGGAGAAGAAAGATTTTATTTGCATTACAACTTTCCTCCCTTTTGTACAGGAGAAGCCCGTCCTCTAAGAGGAACTTCAAGGCGCGAAGTGGGACACGGTAATCTGGCGCAAAGAGGTCTTAAAGGGATGATCCCCGACGATTGCCCTTATACTGTAAGAGTGGTTAGCGAAGTTTTGGAATCAAATGGATCATCTTCTATGGCCACGGTGTGTTCTGGAACAATGGCCTTGATGGATGCAGGTATCAAAATGAAAAGACCCGTTTCTGGTATCGCCATGGGATTGATTTCTGATGGAGATCGTTTTGCCGTATTGAGTGATATCCTTGGAGATGAAGATCATCTTGGAGATATGGATTTTAAAGTTACTGGAACTTCTGAAGGAATTACCGCTTGTCAAATGGACATCAAAATCAAAGGGTTATCCTATGAGATTTTGGTCAAAGCACTAAAGCAAGCGCGTGAAGGTCGATTACATATACTCGACAAACTCGTCGAAACCATAGATCAACCCAATGAATGTGTAAAAGCTCATGCACCAAAAATGATCAACAGACGTATTCCAAACGAATTCATTGGAGCGATAATTGGTCCTGGAGGTAAAGTAATTCAAGAGCTTCAAAAAGAATCTGGCTGTACTATTGTAGTCACGGAAGATCCTGTTACAGAAGAAGGAATAATTGAAATCTTAGGAACATCTCCTGATGGTATTGCTATGGTCGAAGCTAAAATAGATTCTGTTACCTTCAAGCCAATAGTTGGAAACTCTTACGAAGTCAAAGTCATCAAAACACTTGACTTTGGAGCTGTAGTTGAATATACAGAAGCACCAGGGAATGAAGTCTTATTACATGTAAGTGAACTTGCCTGGGAACGAACTGAAAATGTAACTGATGTCGTTAATTTAGGAGATATTATTGAAGTAAAATACTTTGGAATTGACTCCAGAACAAGAAAAGAAAAAGTTTCGAGAAAAGCCTTATTACCAAGGCCTGAAAGGGATAAAAAACCTCGAAACGAATAAATAAGGCCTCGGATGTAACATTTTTGATTTTTTAACGTATAAAGATATGTAAACTAATAATTTTCATGAGACAACTCAAAATAACAAAACAGGTTACCAATCGTGAAACGGCTTCCCTTGACAAATACCTTCAAGAGATTGGCAAGGTAGACCTAATCACGGCCGAGGAAGAGGTAGAATTGGCACAAAGGATCAAGGCAGGTGATCAGATCGCCTTGGAAAAATTGACCAAAGCCAACCTGCGTTTCGTTGTCTCTGTTGCCAAACAATATCAAAACCAAGGACTCACCCTTCCCGATCTGATCAACGAGGGAAACTTGGGATTGATCAAGGCGGCTCAACGTTTTGATGAAACACGTGGTTTTAAGTTTATTTCTTACGCAGTGTGGTGGATTAGACAATCGATTTTACAAGCCTTGGCCGAGCAATCTAGGATTGTAAGACTTCCTTTGAATAAAATTGGTTCGATCAATAAAATCAATAAAACCTATGCCTTCTTGGAGCAGGCTCACGAAAGAGCGCCTTCTGCTGAAGAAATAGCTAAGGAGTTAGACATGACCATCAATGACGTAAAAGAGTCACTTAAAAACTCTGGGAGACATGTATCCATGGACGCTCCCCTAGTCGAAGGAGAAGACTCCAACCTTTACGATGTATTGAACAGTGGTGAATCTCCAAACCCCGACAAAACTCTTTTGCATGAATCTCTAAGAACTGAGATCGAAAGGGCTTTGGAGACCTTAACCCCCAGAGAGGCAGATGTGGTAAGGCTCTATTTTGGTCTGGGTAACCAGCACGCCATGACTTTGGAAGAGATCGGAGAAACCTTTGATTTAACCCGTGAAAGGGTTAGACAGATAAAAGAAAAGGCCATCCGAAGGCTCAAACACACCTCACGAAGCAAGATCTTAAAGACTTACTTGGGTTAAATTGAACTATTCCTAATGGAAAGCATTATTGCTACCTCGCTACTGGCGGCAGATTTCGGAAATCTTGAACGTGACTGTAAAATGGTCAATACGAGTGAAGCCGATTGGTTTCACATCGATGTGATGGATGGGGTTTTTGTTCCGAATATCTCTTTTGGTATGCCAGTACTCAAGTCCATTGCTGCGCATGCTAAGAAGCCCTTAGACGTGCATTTAATGATTGTCCAACCTGAGCGCTATATTGAAACTTTTGCAGCCTTGGGAAGTGATATACTCACCGTGCATTACGAAGCCTCCACCCCCCTTCACCGAACCCTACAATCTATTAAAAGTAAGGGTATGAAGGCTGGGGTCGCCCTTAATCCTCATACAGCGGTTGATTTGCTGGAACCCATTATCAATGAGATTGACTTAGTTTGTTTGATGAGCGTCAATCCAGGCTTTGGTGGGCAAAGTTTTATAGAATCAACTTATGAAAAAATAAAAAAACTGAGCGACATCATAAAAAAGGCTGAAGCCTCCACTCAGATTGAAATTGATGGAGGGGTTACCAACCAAAATGCGAAAAAACTGATTGAATGTGGTGCAAATGCTTTGGTGGCAGGAAGTTTTGTCTTTTCCTCCAAAAACCCAATAGAGACCATCTCAAGCTTAAAAAATATTCATTAAAAAAGGGGCTTTCGCCCCTTTTTTGTTTCCTAAAATTCTGTTCTGAATTGTACCCTTCTGTTTAAGGCTCTGCCCTCTGGGGTTTCGTTGTCTGCAATGGGCCTTTCCTCACCATAACCTTCGGTTTTCAGTCGGTCGGGATTGACACCCAAATTGACTAAAAATGCTTTTACAGCGGCTGCACGATTTTGAGACAGTGCAAGATTGGCCTCAGCCTCACCATCGCTCGAAGTATGACCTTCAATCACCAAACTACCATCGGGGTTTTCATCGAGTAATTTATTGATTTCATTCAAGGAATTCATTACTTTTTTACCCTGAATCCGATCGGTACCTGCTGCAAAATTAATTTTGGTTGCCAATTCATTAATGGTTTGAACTACTTCATTGGAGAGTTCGGGACAACCCCTATTTTCTGCAGTTCCAGCCTCTTCTAGACAGGCATCAACATCATCACTTACTCCATCACCGTCAGTATCTGGCCATGGACAACCCTTATTTCCCTCTGCACCTGCCTCATCAGGACATTCGTCATCTTTATCTGCCACACCGTCGCCATCGCTGTCAGGGCAACCATTCAATTCAACCAATCCCTCTTGATCCGGGCATTCGTCTTCATTGTCTGCAACACCATCACCATCGCTGTCAGGACAACCATTCATAATCTCGGTTCCAAATTCCTCAGGACAATTGTCTTTATTGTCAGGAATTTTATCGCCGTCTGTGTCAGGACATCCATTAAATTCTTTCAGACCTGGTTCATCTGGACATGCATCTTTTTTATCTGGTATTCCATCCTTATCTGAATCACCTTGACCAAAATTATAATTAAAACCTACCATGTGCTGAAGATGGTTATATGTCCCTTTTTCCTCAGATATCCTGTAAACTGATCTGATATTTAAACTTATTTTATTAGTGATTGAAATATCAAACCCAAGACCACCATGAATCGTTCTTCCTGCACCTAATGACTTAAAAACCCCCTCAAAAGTAAGTTTTTTACCAAAATCGGATAATCCGTAACCACCGATTAAATAGGGAGAGAATTTTTTTGATGAGAAATTAAATTTTAAAAAAGCATCCACTGAAGTAAAATCAGTATTTATATCGTCTATTTTAAATTTATTGATACCATAATTCGCTCCAATCGAAAATCCAGCTCCTAGATACCTACCAATATGAACTGATGGACCAAAGCCATATTTTGATTCTACTGATTCATCTAAAACTTGAACAGTGTTAGCACCAATACCAATTGACCATGGATTATTAGGAGTTTGGGAAGCAACTTTTTTTGATAACAAAAAAACTATCAGAAATACTTTTAAGTAAATTAAACTTTTCATATTGAATATCTTAAATCTTTATTTTGTTAACGAATTTATTAAAGGTTTATTGTATGTAGTTCTGATTCAATTATTATGAAATTTATTATTCTGCAACGAGATACT
>JAACDY010000079.1 GCA_009936675.1 Bacteroidota bacterium | reverse complement strand
TCGACCACTTTCCCAAACGCCTCAATGATTCCAGTAAACATCAGTTAGATTTAATTACATTTGTGATGTAAAATTAGGAATAAAAGCAACACCAATGTTGGGGAAAATAAAGTTGGGCATTTCAATAGGAGATCCAAACGGAATTGGAATAGAAATTATTTTAAAAATTTTTGAAGACCGAAGGTTATTTGAATTTTTCACCCCATTGATTTTTGGGCCTATCAAGCTATTGGAAAATCAAAAAAAACATTTTCAACTCAATTCCAATCTTGTTTTAAAAAAGAAAAATCAACCCTCTAATAAACCCCAGTTGAATGTATATGACCTGCCCATGCCCAATGCTGAGTTGGTTTTCGGAGAAGCCTCAAAAACCGCAGGCGCAGTGGCTTTCGAATCTTTAAAGTCGGCCACCCAAGCCTTGAAAAAGGGAGAGATTGACGCTTTAGTGACTGCTCCAATCAACAAAGAGACCATTCAATCTGAGGATTTTAAGTTTCCGGGTCATACCGATTACTTGGCCAAAGAGCTTGAGGGAAATAGTTTGATGTTTATGGTCTCCGATTCATTGAAAGTTGCGCTGGTGAGCGACCATATTGCGGTCAAGGAGGTGTCCACCGCACTCACCCCTGAACTGCTAAAAGAAAAAATACAACAGTTAGAGTATTCTTTACAACAAGATTTTAATATCAATCGCCCCAAAATAGCTGTATTGGGTTTAAACCCACACACGGGAGACAAAGGGGTGATTGGTAAAGAGGACGACGAAGTGACCCGCCCACTGATAAAAGAATTGTCCGTATCAGGTCATTTGGTTTATGGCCCCTATGCTGCCGATAGTTTTTTTGGTCATCAAACCCACCTCCAATTTGATGCGATTTTGGCCATTTATCACGATCAAGGCCTGATTCCTTTTAAAACTTTAACCTTTGGTGAGGGGGTTAATTTTACGGCAGGACTCAATAGGGTAAGGACTTCACCCGATCATGGAACCGCCTTTGAAATTGCGGGAAAAGGGGTAGCCCAAATCGAATCTTTTAGAAATGCGATGTTCTTGGCTCGTAACATTTACCTTAATAGAAAGGAAAAAAAAGTCCTTAGTACTCAGAATAAAGGTGAAAAATAGGATAAGGACACCATAAAAAGCTTTTTTTTTATAAATTTGCAGGCTTAAAAGTCGGAAGGATGGAGCAATATTCACAATTCTTGATTCCGTTCATCGGTTTAAAGGATGGCATATATCGATTCGATTTTAAGATTGACAATAAGTTCTTTGAAGGCTTCGATTTTTTAGATTTTCAAAATGCCCAAATTCAGGTTGATTTGGTTTTTGAAAAAAAATCAACCCTTTTGGAGTTGAATTTCACAGCAAAAGGTCAGGTGAAAGTCCCTTGTGACATCACCACAGAACTTTTTAAGTTGCCCATAGACACCGCTTTTAGATTGGTGGTAAAATTTGGGCCAGTGGAAAATGATGACGATGACGAGATTTTGATTCTACCTCATGGTTCACATGAAATTCATACAGCGCAATACATCTATGAAATGATTGTATTGTCTGTTCCCCAAAAGAAAGTCCATCCCGGTATTGCCGAGGGGACTTTAAAATCTGAGATTTTGGAAAAACTAAAAGATTTACAGCCCCAAGAAAAACCTCCATCGGACGAAACAGATCCAAGATGGGACAAATTGAAAGATTTATTAGAATAATACATAAAAATTAAAAGCGACAAAAATGGCGCATCCTAAAAGAAAAATATCGAAAACCAGAAGGGACAAAAGAAGAACGCACTTCAAGGCTACTACCCCTCAAATTGGTACTTGCAGCACTACAGGTGAAGCCCATTTGTACCACCGTGCCCACTGGCATGAAGGTAAACTTTACTACAGAGGTAAAGTTTTGATCGACAACAATGAAGTCATCGAAGCCTAATTTAGAACAACGATTTTCACGAAGCCCTTCATGTTTTTGGCGGGCTTTTTTTGTGTACAAAGATTTTGTTTCTCTAAAAAACTACTATCTTCACACATAATATTGACAGTTCAAAAGGAAGCAATCTAGGGATGAATTATATCAATCCAAGCCCCATAAAGGCATCTATAACTGCAGTAGGTGCATATGTTCCTGAAGAGAGGCTTACCAATGCTGACTTGGAAACAATGGTTGAGACTAATGACGATTGGATTGTGGCAAGAACTGGTATTAGCGAAAGAAGGATTCTCAAAGATCCCACCAAAGGCTCTTCTTATATGGCCATTAAGGCCGCTCAAGACCTGATTAACAAAAGAAATTTAGATCCAGTAGAGATTGATGCGGTTATCGTTGCTACCATAACCCCCGATATGAACGTTGCGGCCACTGCTGCATTTGTGGCATCGGAAATTGGTGCAACCAATGCTTTTGCATATGACCTGCAGGCAGCTTGTTCCGGTTTCCTTTATGGAATGTCCAATGCCTCCAGTATGATCGCCAGTGGCCGTTATCAAAAGGTTTTACTCATAGGTTCCGACAAAATGTCCTCCATAATAGATTATTCAGACAGGACAACCTGTATTATTTTTGGAGATGGTGCCGGTGCTGTACTGTTCGAAGGTAGTGATTCTGGATACGGATGGGAGGATGAGTATTTGAGATCTGATGGCAGTGGAAGGATGTTTTTGAACATCAAGGCAGGAGGATCGTTGTTTCCCACTTCAAAAGAAACCCTCGAAGGCGGAATGCACAGTCTCTATCAAGATGGAAAGACTGTATTTAAGTATGCCGTTTCGGAAATGACCAATGCGGTAGAGCAAATCATTCAGCGTAATAAGATTGATCCAGAGAACATCTCATATTTGGTTCCTCATCAGGCCAACAAAAGAATCATCGATGCCATTGCCAAACGCATAGGTTTAGCCGACGAGAAGGTAATGTCTAATATTGAATATTTTGGAAATACAACAGCGGCAACATTACCGCTTTTATTAAAGGATTACGAATCAAAATTAAGTCCCGGAGATCAATTGGTTTTTGCTGCATTTGGTGGAGGTTTCACCTGGGGAGCAGCCTATTTGACATGGGCCTATTAAAAATTTAATCATTTGAATTATGGAAATTAAGGAAATTCAAAACTTAATCAAATTTGTTGCAAAGTCAGGAGCTCACGAAGTGAAACTTGAGACAGATGACTTTAAGATCACCATTAAAACCAATGCTGACGCTCCTGTTACAGAAACACAAACCACAATACAAACGGTACCCGGTATGGTGGTGCAGGCACCTCAGCAAGCAGTTGTTGCGACCGAACTAGAGGCTCCCGCCAAAAAGGAAAGCGAGCCTGCCAAAGATGTTGCTGACAATCTGATCACCATAAAATCTCCAATGATTGGAACTTTTTACAGAAAGCCCTCTCCAGACAAAGATGTTTTTATCGAAGTTGGGGATACTGTCAAAGAAGGAGACGTATTGTGTGTGGTTGAAGCGATGAAGTTATTCAACGAGATCGAATCGGAGGTCAGCGGTAAGATTGTTAAAATTTTGGTTGATGATTCTTCTCCCGTTGAATTCGATCAACCCCTATTTTTAGTTGAACCGGTTTAAACTTCTTCCCAATGTTTAAAAAGATTTTAATTGCCAATCGTGGCGAGATTGCCATGCGATTGATTAGGACTTGTAAAGAGATGGGCATTAAGACTGTAGCAGTGTACTCCACTGCAGATCAGGAAAGCCTTCACGTACGTTTTGCCGATGAGGCAGTGTGTATTGGCCCTCCCCCGAGTTCGGAGTCTTATTTGAAAATGGCCAATATCATGGCTGCGGCAGAAATTTGTAATGCCGATGCCATTCATCCGGGTTATGGTTTTTTGTCTGAAAATGCCAAATTCTCCAAAATCTGTAAAGAACATGGCATCAAATTTATTGGTGCTTCGGCGGAGATGATAGAAAAGATGGGAGATAAAGCTACTGCAAAAGCGACAATGAAAGCGGCAGGGGTTCCCACCATACCTGGATCTGAAGGCATATTGGAATCTTTTGATCAAGCCAAAAAAGTTGCCAAAAAAACAGGCTATCCGGTCATGCTAAAAGCCACCGCCGGTGGAGGAGGCAAAGGCATGCGGGCAGTGTGGAAAGAAGCAGATTTGCTGAAAGCTTGGGAAAGTGCTCGTCAAGAGGCTTCAGCATCTTTTGGTAACGATGGAATGTATATGGAGAAACTCATTGAAGAACCCCGTCATATCGAAATCCAGATCGTGGGAGACTCTAAGGGTAAAGCCTGTCACTTATCCGAACGCGATTGTTCCGTTCAAAGAAGACATCAAAAACTGACCGAAGAAACCCCATCGCCATTTATGACTCCTGAGCTGAGGGAGGAAATGGGAGCTGCAGCTGTCAAAGCTGCTGAGTACATCAAATATGAGGGTGCAGGAACTGTTGAGTTTTTGGTGGACACACATCGTAATTTCTACTTTATGGAAATGAACACCCGTATTCAGGTAGAGCATCCCATTACAGAACAGGTCATCAATTTTGACCTTATAAGAGAACAGATCTTGGTTGCTGCCGGTGTAGCCATTTCAGGAGAGAATTATCTGCCCAGTATGCACTCCATTGAATGTAGAATCAATGCCGAGGATCCTTACAATGATTTTAGACCCAGCCCTGGAAAAATATCTACCCTTCACTTTCCCGGAGGACATGGGGTTAGACTAGATACTCACGTTTATGGGGGTTACATCATACCACCCCACTATGACTCGATGATTGCCAAGTTGATTACCACGGCTCAAACAAGAGAGGAGGCCATCAATAAGATGAGACGTGCATTGGATGAATTTGTCATTGAAGGAATAAAAACCACCATTCCTTTTCACCGCAAACTCATGGATCATCCCGATTACATTTCCGGAAACTATACCACCAAATTCATGGAGAATTTTTCGATGGAAGATCAGTAGAGGCTTTTTCTTTTTTTAATCGATCCATCGAATTTTCCAATCCAGACAATTGCTCTTTGATGTTTTCGTTCTCTTTTTTGAGATCCTCAATCCTTTCCTCCAAATCCGAGACCAGAGGAAGCATTGCCGCGATGGCTTTGGAAGATCGATTTCCACTGATGTAGTATGCCATTTTTGACTCCTTTACTGAAGAGCTTTGGTCTTCCAACATCAAGCCCTCTCCCGTAATGAACCAATGGGCGTTGATATTGGTGTTTAAAATCAGCTTTTGTGTTTGTTCCAATGTGATGATTCGTTGCCCCGTTAAAAGTTTGGACACTACCTGTAGGGGTTGATTCATCAATAAACCGATTTCTGTCTTAGAGCTTACTGCTTCACTCATGATTAAATACTTCACTACCTCAACAAAACGTCGGGTCATTTCACTTTTAAAGATTTTGCTGGCCATATATACAAATGGTATAGTATTAAACAAAAAAAATTAATGCATTTAACGGAGAAAAAGCCACCTGCAGTTTTGACAAGGCCAAAGAAAAAATTTATTTACTATTAGGGGCATTTTCTTCTTTTACTTTTCATTAGATAAATTATAATAAAATTTTAAAATTTTAACATTTTTTTTCATCAATTATTTCCAAATCGCTTCATAGTTTCCAAATAAGAAATAAATAATAATTATATTTGGAATGCTCCAAATATAATTACCATGAAAAAAAACAAATTTAAACGTCCTCCGTCATTATTTTATTTTCGCGGGAATACAGATGTGATTTTATTTTTATTAGAGAGGGAACTCAAAGGAGGGAAAGTTTCACAATTGTGTGCTCCATTGGGAATCAACACTGAATTTTTTTATCCCAATTTAGGTACTCTGATACTTTCACTGATGGATTTACCATACAGATCAGAGTCACTCATGAACTGGTACGAAAAAAAACTGCATAAATGGTCTGCCAAAGTTGATTTGGATAATCACAGTCACATGGCCGAAATCACCCTCGATTTCTATTACTTTCTAAAGCGAAACTTTGAAAAGAGATTGAAAGACTAGATCAAATTTTCTTGGAGTAAATATTCGGCGATTTGAATGGTATTGGTTGCGGCTCCTTTTCGAAGGTTGTCGGCCACTACCCAGAGGTTGAGTGTTTTGTCTTGTGACTCGTCCTTCCTTATTCTTCCCACAAAAACTTCATTTTTGCCTTCGGCATAAATCGGCATTGGATAGGTGTTGGTTTCAGGATTATCTTGTACAATCAAACCAGCACTTTCGCTCAATAGCTTTCGTATCGCTGCCAAATCGAAATCTTCTTTCAACTGGACATTGATTGATTCACTGTGTCCTCCTACCACGGGGATTATAATTGCAGTGGCAGAAACTCCAATAGAATCATCGTTGAGAATCTTATGAGTCTCATTGACCAATTTCATTTCCTCTTTGGTATAGCCATTGTCCATAAAAACATCACAATGTGGGAGTGCATTTCGGTGAATGGGGTATGGATAAGCCATTTCACCTTTTTCACCTTTGTACTCATTTTCCAACTGTTGTACGGCTTTGACTCCTGTTCCTGTGATCGATTGATAGGTGGATACTACAATGCGTTCAATTCCGTAATTTTCTTGTAAAGGTGCCAATGCCACCAACATTTGAAT
>JAACDY010000078.1 GCA_009936675.1 Bacteroidota bacterium | reverse complement strand
TATAAATGTCATATTTTTTCACTTCAGAATCTGTCAGCGAAGGACATCCAGACAAGGTCTCGGATCAAATCAGCGATGCACTTTTGGACAACTTTATTGCCTTTGACCCTGAGAGCAAAGTAGCCTGTGAAACCTTGGTTACAACCGGACAAGCTATACTGGCCGGAGAGGTAAAAAGTCATACCTACTTAGACGTTCAAAGTATCGCTCGCGAAACCATAAACAATATCGGTTACACCAAAGACGAATACCAATTTAGTGGTAACTCTTGTGGGGTAATCTCTTTGATCCATGAACAGTCACAAGACATCAACCGAGGAGTAGACCGAGCCGAAAAAGAAAATCAAGGAGCTGGTGACCAAGGAATCATGTTCGGTTATGCCACCGATGAAACGCACAACTACATTCCGTTGGCTTTGGATTTATCACACAAAATTTTGATTGAACTCGCCGCCCTCAGAAGGGATAACAAAGATATTACATATCTACGTCCTGATTCAAAATCGCAGGTTACCATTGAATACACTGACCAAGGGGAACCATTACGTATCGATACCATTGTGGTTTCCACCCAACACGATCAATTTTTAGAGGACGATGAACAGATGCTCGAAAAAATCAAAAGCGACATCATTAATATTGCCATTAAAAATGTAATTGAAAAAGAACCGGATCACATTCAAAAATTATTCAATGACGATATTACTTATCACATCAATCCCACAGGAAAATTTGTGATTGGAGGTCCTCATGGAGATACAGGATTAACCGGAAGAAAAATTATTGTTGATACTTATGGAGGGAAAGGAGCACACGGAGGTGGAGCTTTCAGCGGAAAAGATCCCAGTAAAGTAGACCGAAGTGCTGCTTATGCAGCGAGACATATCGCAAAAAATCTGGTGGCGGCAGGTGTAGCCAAAGAGATTTTGGTTCAACTCAGTTATGCCATTGGCGTGGTAGAACCTACTTCCATTAACATCAACACTTACAACACCTCCAAAGTTTCCCTCTCTGATCCAGCAATTGCTGACAAGGTGAGTGAAATTTTCGACCTGCGACCTTTTGCCATCGAAAATAGACTTAAACTAAGAAACCCAATCTACCTAGAAACTGCCGCCTATGGTCACATGGGAAGACAGCCAAAAGAGATCACAAAAATCTTTGAATCACCCTATATTGGAAGGGTGGAGAAAACCGTTGAACTTTTTACTTGGGAAAAACTAGATTATTTAAATGAAATTAAAAACACTTTCAAATTATGAGCTTAAAATTAGCAACCAATGCACTCCATGCGGGGCATGACGTGACAAAAACACAGGGAACCAGAGCCGTTCCAATTTATCAAACATCTTCTTATGTATTTAATGATTCAGATCATGCAGCCAATTTGTTTGCACTGGCAGAGTCAGGATACATTTACACGAGATTGAACAATCCAACCAACGACGTGCTAGAACAACGATTGGCTGCTGTTGAAGGAGGCGTTGCCGCAGTGGCTACTGCTTCGGGGACAGCTGCCATAGCCACTACACTTTTGACCTTGCTTAAAACGGGAGATCATATTGTGGCTTCTAACAGCCTCTATGGTGGAACTTTTAACATGTTGAACAATACTTTACCTCGATTTGGAATCACTACTACATTTGTTGACCCTAATGATGTTGAGAATTTCACAAAAGCGGTTCAGCCCAATACAAGAGCATTTTTTGCTGAGTCATTGGGGAATCCCAAATTGGATGTTTTGGATCTGAAAGGAATTAGCGCCCAAGCTAAAGCGGCAAAAGTTCCTTTTATTGTTGACAATACCATTGCCACTCCGGCCTTGTTGAATCCCATTGCCCACGGTGCCAATATTGTAATTCACTCATTAACCAAATACATTACAGGAAATGGAACCACCATTGGTGGTATCATCATCGATGCGGGAACATTTGATTATTCCAATGGAAATTTCCCAGAATTTACCGAGCCTTCGCCTTCCTATCACGGATTGAAGTATCATGATGCACTGGGTCCAATCGCCTTTATTGCAAGGGTGAGAATCGAAGGTCTAAGAGATTTGGGAAGTGCCCCCAGTCCGCTCAACAGCTTTCAAGTCATTCAAGGCTTGGAGACCTTAGAAGTGAGAATGCAAAAACATTCAGAAAACGCATTGGAACTCGCCCAATGGTTGCAGTCTCGCGACGAAGTCAACTGGGTAAACTATCCTGGATTGGAATCTTCCGAATATTCCGATTTGGCTAATGAATACCTGCCAAAGGGAAAAAGTGGAATCGTCACTTTTGGATTAAAGAAAGGATTTGAAGCCGCTAAAAAAGTTACGGAAAGCACCAAAATATTTGCGCTTTTGGCCAATATTGGTGACACCAAGTCCTTGATCATTCACCCTTCCAGTACCACTCATTCCCAGTTGAATGATGAGGAGCAAAAAAGTACTGGGGTAACGCCTGACTTGGTTAGACTATCGGTTGGAATTGAAAATTTGGACGATCTAAAAGATGATTTAGATCAGGCACTTAAGAGTATATAATTGATTTTAATGGCCGAGGTTAACACCATATCCATCAGTAATTTCACTACCGACTCAGGTGTTGTTTATGACAAGATCGATTTGCACTATCAGCATTTTGGACAGTCATCCGATCATGCACCTGTAGTTCTCATTAATCATTCTTTGACCGGCGACGCCAATGTTGCCGGTCCAGAAGGGTGGTGGAGTGAAATTGTCGGACCCGACCTCACCATTGATACCCATCATTATTCCATACTGGCTTTTAACATTCCTGGCAACGGTGTCAAAAATTATATCCTTGACAACTATGATGATTTTCACACCGGTGATATTGCAGAAATTTTTTACCAAGGATTGCAGATTTTAGGGATCCAAAAACTTTTTGCTCTTATTGGGGGATCTATCGGAGGCGGAATTGCCTGGGAAATGGCTGCTTTACATCCTCATTTGACCGAGAATTTAATTCCTGTTGCGGCCGATTGGAAAGCTTCGGACTGGATCATTGCCAACACATTTCTTCAGAAAAGACTTTTGGAGAATTCCAGTCAACCCCTTAAGGATGCACGCATACATGCCATGCTTACCTATCGAACCCCTACCTCATTTACAGAGCGTTTTGGGAGAACAATCAATTCTGAAAAAAAACTTTTCAATGTTGAAAGTTGGCTCGTTCATCACGGTGACAAATTGGAAGGTCGATTTCTTTTGCAAGCCTACAAAACCATGAATCACCTTTTGGCCTCTGTTGATATTACACGTAGGGGTGATTCCCTCGAAAAAATTATTGAAACCATCTCTTCCAACATCCATCTGATCGCCATCGACAGTGATCTCTTTTTTACGGCTGAGGAAGATCAAAAAACCCTAGAAAGGGGAAAAAAAATTAAAGAAAACATTTATTACCACGAAATAGAATCCATCCACGGACACGATGCTTTTTTGATAGAAAACAATACGGTATCGCAAATCTTTAGTGGCATTTTTAGACCTAAATCAAATTATTCCCAATCTTATGAAAGTAAATCTTAATCGGATCAATCAGGACTATCTTTTTGAAGCTACCAACGAAAATGGACACAAAGTTCTCCTAGACAACACATCTAAGAAAGAAGGAAAAGTAGAGGGCACAAGCCCTATGGAACTCCTTTTGGAGGCTCTTGCCGGTTGCAGTGGGATTGACATTGTCGCCATTCTCAACAAACAAAAAATCAACCCAACCGACCTTAAAATAGATGTTGAGGGAGAGCGAATTCCAAATGTAGCCCCTTCATTGTTTTACAAAATTAAAGTCAATGTAAGGTTAGAAGGGGACATACCCCCCGAAAAAGCAAAAAGAGCGGTGAGTCTCTCTTTTGATAAATATTGCTCTGTTGCCAAAACACTAGAGTATTCAACGCCTATCAAATATTTTGTTTTCTTAAATGGAGAGGAAATATGAAAAAGCATTTCGAAACTGAGGCCATACGCACGCAAATGGAGCGTTCGCAATTTGCTGAGCATTCCGCTCCGCTCTATCTTACCTCAAGCTTTGTCTTTGAGGATGCTGAGGAGCTTAGAGCTGCTTTTTCCGATGAATTAGATCGCAACATTTACAGTCGTTTTTCCAACCCAAACAACCAAGAGTTGGTTGACAAAATTTGCACACTCGAAGGGGCAGAAGACGGCGTGGCTTTTGCTTCGGGGATGGCCGCTGTATACACCAGTTTTGCAGCCCTTCTCAACAGCGGTGATCACATTGTTTCCGTAAGGTCTATTTTTGGTTCTACCCACACCCTTTTTAAAAAATATTTCATTAAATGGAATATTAAAACGACCTACTTTAATGCCAGTACACCTCAAGAAATTGAAGAGGCGATTCAACCTAATACCAAAATCATATACATTGAGACACCAACCAATCCTGGTTTGGACGTTCTCGATATGGGGTATCTTGCTGATATCGCCAAAAAACATCAAATTATTCTGGTGGTGGACAATTGTTTTGCAACACCCTATCTCCAAAAACCCCTGAGTTTTGGAGCTGATTTGGTTATCCATTCCGCAACCAAGCTCATCGATGGACAAGGAAGAGTTTTAGGAGGTTTGATCGTGGGAAGACAAGATTTGATCACTGAAATAAGATCTTTTTTTCGAAATTCGGGTTCGGCACTATCCCCTGTCAATGCATGGGTACTTTCCAAGAGTATAGAAACCTTGGCTGTCCGTTTGGATCGCCACTGCGAAAATGCTCTCAAGTTGGCCAATCATCTCGAAAATCACCCCAAAATTTCCCAACTCAGATATCCTTTCTTGCCCAATCCCCCTCAGTATGAAATTGCAAAAAAACAAATGCTAAAAGGTGGGAATATTATCACCATTGAATTGAAAGGGGGCATCAAATCAGGACAAACTTTCCTTAATCAAATTCAAATGTGTTCTCTCAGTGCCAACCTAGGTGACACAAGAACTATTGTCACGCATCCTGCCACTTCTACACACAGCAAGCTTTCTACAGAAGAAAGAGCATTGGTTGGTATTACAGATGGTTTAATAAGGCTTTCCATTGGTCTAGAAAATATAGAGGACATCAAGCAAGACATTGATCAAGCACTTGAAAAAGTTTAATCCATGATAGAAGCCCTATTAAAAGAAAGAATTTTGGTTTTGGACGGTGCAATGGGTACTATGATCCAAAGGCTTGAATTTTCAGAGCAGGAATTCAGAGGAGATCGTTTCAAAGATCATCCCTGCCCCTTGGGGGGCAACAACGATCTTCTATCCATTACCCAAGCCAATGCCATAAAAAATATCCATGAAGAATATCTCCTGGCCGGGGCAGATATTGTCGAAACCAACACCTTTTCTTCTACTTCCATTGCCATGGCCGATTATCAATTGGAAGATTTGGCTTATGAACTCAATTACCAATCAGCAAAAATCGCCAAAGAAGTAGCCCAAAAAATAACTATAGAAAACCCTGATAAACCTAGATTTGTAGCTGGTTCTATTGGACCTACTAATAAAACCGCCAGCATGTCGCCCGATGTCAATGACCCTGGATTCCGAGCCGTTAGTTTCGATGATCTTTTCGAGGCCTACCACGAACAAGTAGCCGGGTTGGTTGAAGGAGGTGTCGATTTACTCTTGGTAGAAACCGTTTTTGATACCCTGAATGCTAAGGCGGCTCTGTTTGCCATCCAACAATATTTCGAAGAAAAAAAATAAATTTACCCATAATGGTCAGTGGTACCATAACGGACAAAAGTGGCAGAACCTTATCGGGTCAAACGGTTGAAGCTTTTGCCATCTCAGTATCTCACATACCATTGCTCAGCATTGGGTTTAATTGTGCTTTAGGGGCCAGTCAATTGCAACCTTACATCAAAAGATTGTCAAAAAGAACGGCTTTTAATACCTCAGTTCATCCCAATGCTGGCTTGCCCAACGCCTTTGGTGAATACGACCAAAGTCCACAGGAAATCGCAGCTTTGATTGATCAATTCCTTGACCAAAATTTGGTCAATATTGTAGGAGGTTGTTGCGGTACTACACCAGATCACATTCGTCTAATTGCTCAAGCTGCAGCCAAGGCAAAGCCTAGAATCTCCCAAATCAAAACCCATGCATAAACCCATTCGCTTCTTAACTCTTTCTGGTCAGGAGTCACTTTTGGTGAGTCCCCAAACCAATTTTGTCAACATTGGAGAACGAACCAATGTTACTGGCTCAAGAAAATTTTTGAGATTGATTGAGACCGGTGACTATGAGTCAGCGGTAGAAATTGCTTTGGAACAAGTTGAGGGAGGTGCCCAAATCATTGATGTTAACATGGACGAAGGAATGATCGATGGGAAAGCTGCCATGGTTAAATTTTTGAATCTAATTGGTGCAGAGCCTGATATTGCCAGAGTCCCAGTAATGATCGACAGTTCCAAATGGGAAATCATAGAGGCGGGTCTTAAGGTCGTTCAAGGAAAAAGTGTGGTTAACTCCATCAGTCTTAAAGAAGGAGAATCCATTTTTATAGAACAAGCACGAAAAGTCAAATTGTACGGCGCAGCAGTCACTGTCATGGCTTTTGATGAAGAAGGACAAGCAGATAATCTCGAAAGAAGAATCCAAATATGTGAGCGCTCCTACCGCATTTTGGTGGATCAGGTCAATTTCCCCCCCGAAGACATCATTTTTGACCCCAATATTTTTCCTGTTGCAACAGGAATGGAAGAACACAAAACAAATGCATTGGATTTCTTTTTGGCCACCAAGTGGATTCGTGAAAATCTTCCTTATGCCAATGTCAGCGGAGGAGTTAGTAATGTCTCTTTCTCTTTCAGGGGAAACAATACCGTCAGAGAGGCCATGCATTCCGCTTTTTTATATCATGCCATTCAGTATGGTATGACGATGGGAATTGTAAACCCCACTCTTTTAGAAGTTTATGATCAAATTCCCAAGTCCCTTGTGGAAAAAGTTGAGGACGTATTACTCAATCGAAAAGAAGATGCTACAGAGGCTTTATTGAATTATGCAGAGCGCATTAAGGGAGATAAAAAACAGACCAAGGAAGAAGAAAAAGCTTGGCGTAGTGAGGATTTACAAAGTCGAATCACCCACGCCTTGGTTAGGGGTATAGATCGATACATTGTCGAAGATGTTGAGGAGGCACGAGCGGCGGCCGATCGACCCCTGCATGTGATCGAAAATAATCTGATGCAAGGAATGAATGTAGTTGGAGATTTATTCGGATCAGGAAAAATGTTTTTACCCCAAGTGGTAAAATCTGCACGAGTGATGAAAAAAGCAGTGGCTTATTTACAACCTTTTATTGAGGCCGAAAAATCTGGTGTTGTCGAATCCTCTGGTAAAATTTTGATGGCAACTGTCAAAGGGGATGTCCACGACATCGGAAAAAATATTGTAAGTGTCGTATTGGCTTGTAACAATTTTGAAATTGTTGATTTGGGCGTTATGGTACCTCCAGAAGTTATCCTTCAAAAAGCGCAAGAGGAAAATGTTGATATCATAGGTCTATCTGGTTTGATTACCCCCTCTCTTGATGAAATGGTTTATATCGCCAAAGAGATGAACCGCATCGGTCTTAAGACCCCCCTTTTGATTGGTGGTGCCACCACCTCCAAAGCACATACTGCAGTTAAGATTGCCCCTGAGGGCAACGCACCCATTATTCACGTCAACGATGCTTCGCGTGCTGTGACCGTTGTCAATAATCTTTTGAGTGAGGACAAAAACAAAATTTACACTTCTGAAATTGCGGCGGAATACCGCTCTTTTAGAGAAAAATTTTTGGATCGAACTTCCAACAAGAAATACGTTGATATCAAAACCGCGAGAAAAAGAAAATACAATATCGATTGGGAGGGATACAAACCTGTTGTCCCCGATCTCCTTGGATGCAAAACCATTGAAGATCAGGACTTGGAAACCTTGGTGCCCTACATCGATTGGAGCCCCTTTTTCCGTTCATGGGATTTACACGGTAAATATCCTAATATTTTAAACGATGAGATCGTGGGAAAAGAGGCCACTTCTTTGTTTATTGATGCCCAAAATATGTTGCGAAAAATCGTCGATGAAAAATGGTTAACCGCCAAAGCTCGGTTTGGACTTTTTCCTGCCAATACTGAAGACGATGATATCCTTATTTTTGATCCCAATGATTTACAAAAGGAGAGTTGTCGATTGATTACCCTGAGACAACAACTCCAAAAAAGAACAGGTCAGCCCAACTTGGCTTTGGCCGATTTTATTGCCCCGCTTTCAAATGCTGTGAAGGATTATATGGGTACTTTTTGTGTGACCACTGGTTTTGGTGTGGAAGATGTTGCAACTCGTTTTGAAAAAGAAAATGACGATTACAATAGCATCATGGTTAAAGCTTTGGCTGACCGATTGGCAGAGGCTTTTGCCGAATACCTCCATCGTGAAATTCGAACGAACTATTGGGGATATGCCCCGAAAGAAAGTCTGAGTAATGAAGAATTGATCAGAGAGACCTATAAAGGAATTCGACCTGCTCCGGGCTATCCCGCCTGTCCTGATCATTTGGAAAAACAAACCCTTTGGGACTTGATGGAAGTAGAAAAACATATTGGAGTTAGCCTTACAGAAAGCTATGCTATGTGGCCTGCCGCTTCGGTTTCTGGCTACTATTTTGCCCATCCGGAGGCCAAGTATTTTGGTCTGGGGAAAATCAAAGAAGATCAATTATTAGATTACAGCAAGAGAAGAAAGATACCAATGGAGGATGCCAAAAAATGGCTCAGCCCCAATTTAATTTAAGCCCATGAAAGTTATAGATCACCAAAAGAACGCAAAAGGACGCACCCAGTTTACTTTCGAAATTCTACCTCCACTAAAAGGTCAGGACATTCAATCCATTTTTGATGCCATTGACCCCCTGATGGAATTCAAACCTCCATTTATCGATGTGACCTATCACCGAGAGGAGTACACTTACACAGAACGCGAAAATGGTTTATTGGAAAAAAGAGTCATTCGTAAACGACCGGGAACGGTAGGGATCTGTGCGGCCATTCAAAACCGCTACGAGGTCGATGCCATACCCCATATTCTTTGTGGTGGGTTTAGTCAAGAAGACACCGAAAACTTTCTTATTGACCTTGACTTTTTGGGGATTGACAATGTAGTAGCCCTTAGGGGAGATGCGGTCAAATCGGAAACCTATTTCAAACCCAGTAAAGGAGGACATGCATATGCCAAAGATTTGGTGATGCAAATAAAGAACCTTAATCAAGGACAGTACTTGGATGAAGAAATTTTGAATTCTACCCCTACCGATTTCTGTGTGGGTGTTGCTGGATATCCCGAAAAGCATGCCGAAGCGCCCAGTTTGGACAGCGATATTCATTTTTTAAAAGAAAAAATAAAAGCCGGTTCTGATTATATCATCACACAGATGTTTTTTGACAATCAAAAGTTTTTTGAGTTTGAAACAAAATGTCGTGAAGCAGGGATCAATGTTCCCATCATTCCTGGTCTAAAACCATTGGCCACCCTAAAGCAACTCAATTTGATTCCTCACCGTTTTCACGTGGATTTACCGCAAGATCTGATCGATGCCGTAGTCAAAGCCAAAGACAATGCAGCCGTTTCTCAAATTGGAGTAGAGTGGTGCATTCAGCAGAGTAAAGAATTAAAAGAACAGGGTGTTCCCTTCCTTCACTATTACAGTATGGGAAAATCCAAAAACGTTAAAAAGATTGCTTCTGCTTTATTTTAGTCTCCTTTTGTAAGCTCATTGAATCGCTTTTCCAAGCCTTCATTTTTTTCTTGCAGATTGAGAATCTTAAGACCATTGTCGTGGGCAAAGTCAAATACTGCTGGCCGCATATCCTCTTGCGTTTCAAAAGTCAACTCATATTCAAAATCAAAGGTATTCACCACTGATTTGACATGAGGAATTTTTTGGAGTGCCACATTTTCTACTCGATAATCAAAACTTACCGCAACTACTTGAAGATCGTCGGTTTTTAATGCCTTAAGCGTTTGATTCAAAACTACACTACCATAATTGAGTATGACCACCTGGTCGCACATGGCTTCTACTTCTTGAAGTATATGGGTCGATAAAAAAACCAATTTTTCTTTTCCTAAAGTTTGGATCAGTTTTCTGATTTCAACCACTTGATTGGGGTCCAATCCTGTGGTTGGCTCATCCAAGATCAAGTATTGGGGATTATGAAGCAGAGTTGCCGCCAATCCTACTCTTTGTTTGTAGCCTTTGGAAAGAGTTTCGATCTTTTTTAGGCTGTGTTCTTGAAGTCCAGTTTTTGAGATAACTTCTTCAACGGGAGCTTTTTTTAATCCATATAAATCCCCTACAAAATTCAGATACTCTTTAACGTACATCTCAAGGTAAAGCGGATTATTCTCTGGTAGATAACCCATTTTTTGTTGAATATTTTTTAGTTCTTCCCTCAAATCCATAGTACCAATCGATACTTTTCCCTCCCATTGATTTAAATAACCGGTCAATATTTTCATCAAGGTAGTTTTCCCAGCACCGTTGGGACCCAACAAACCAACCACTCCTGTTTGATCAAAGGTCAGTGAAATATTATTTAGAGCAAGGGTCTTGCCGTAACTTTTGGACAATTTTTGGATGTTGATGCTCAATGCTTGTGTTTTAAAATTTAAATAGGTGAGTCATCTTGAAAGGTTGACTTCTCAAAGTTAGTTAATAATCGCATTTCGAAAAGTAAGAACAAGAATGGAATTGTTTACCCGTTTATTTGACCCAGAATTTGATCCATTACCCAACTGGTGTGAGTAGCGGTTTTGCCAAGGGAGGGATGAACATAGCCAGATTCGAAAAGATGTTTTTTTATGTTTTCAACATGAGGTAGCTGAACATGTCCGGGGTGGTCTATAGAAATTTCGAGTTCTCCTTTTTCATTGCATAATATCAGTGGACTTTCTTCGAAAACAGAAAAAATTATTTTGCCCTTATTCCCAAAAATCTCAACCCGATCCATAGCCTCAATACCAAAATTCCAAACCCCAGTTCCCGTTACTCCTCCCTGATGCAACCAGCAGGCAGAAACGGCATCTTTGGCGTCATACAAACCTTGTTGATTAAGGCTAATTCCCGTTACCTCTCGAATTTCTCCCAAAAAGTAAATCAATAAATCAAGACCGTGACTGGCCAAGTCATCGAAGTAGCCACCTGGTGCAACCTGAGGGTCAGTACGCCAATTTTGACTAGAGGACAAATCCTTTAAATTTGGAGGCTGACTTAAATGCCAACTTACATGCCTGACTTCACCAATCTCATCTTCTACTAGCCAGTCTTTAGCTGTTTGAATCGGGGGAGGGAACGACGATAATAGGCTACAAATAAGGGTATATTTTTCTTAGCAAAAGCCTCGTTAATCTGATAGCTGTCTGCATATGAGGGTGCCAAAGGTTTTTCAATACAACAAGGTTTTCCTGCTTCTGCAACTTTTAGAGCATACATCAAATGGCTATCTGGTGGGGTAGCAATGTAAACAGCATCGACTTCATTGTCATTGATCAAAGCATCGGCATCGGTGAAGTATTTTTCAACGCCATGCCTTTGAGCGAAGTTTTGAAGCTTTTCCATGTTACGTCTCATTACTGCTTTCAATTCAAAACCCTCCGTCTTTTGATAAGCCGGTCCACTTTTGACCTCTGTCACATCGCCACAACCTATAATTCCCCAACGAATAGGATTGGAATTTTTTGTTTTCAATGTATCAGTTTTTGATCTACTAAGTTAAGCGATTATTTCACCTCAAGAGGACTACCTCTCTGGATGTAATTAATTTACTCAACAAAAAATCATTTTAAACGATGAATACTCTTTAGCTCCTAATGCTATTTTTTGTAAGATATCCTATCAGGTTGAGTATAACTCCAAAGAACAGGAGTATTCCCGCTACAAGGTAAGTTCTGTTGGATGTTGGAATGTCAAGTATTAAAAAAAAGAATAAAAAATTAAAATAAGACCTAGGAGGTATGTGGTAGCAGAAGTTATCATATCGACACTAAGATTGGTTATAGGGTCATATAAAATTATAAAAAATTTATAAAATGATTTGTTTTTGTAAAAAGCTATCATACATTTGTGCCATTATTTGAAAAATGAATAACAATTTTGTTTACTACAATAACTTTTATTACTTCTATGTAGAAGGCAGAAGGGCTTTGTAGTAATCTATAAAAATAGTAACCAAAGAGTCCTGATTTATCGGGACTTTTTTTTTGAACCATGATACAAAAAATAGCCATACAGGGAATTAAGGGATCTTTCCACGACCAAGTGGTAAAGGAGTACTACAGTAATGCTCCTGAACTTCTAGAATGCCTTTCTTTTGACGCTTTGGCACAAGCAGTGGCCACAGGAGCTTGTGGTGAGGGAGTGATGGCCATAGAAAATTCTATTGCGGGGTCTATTTTACCCAACTATGCACTGATGGATCAGTATGAATTGGTCATTTCGGGCGAACACTATCTCAGTATTGAACATAATTTGATGACTCTACCCGGCCAAAAAATTGAAGAAATAGAAGAAGTTCATTCGCATCCCATGGCACTATTACAGTGTAAAAAATTCTTTCATACCTATCCCCACATCAAACTGGTAGAAAGCAATGATACCGCAGAGGAAGCTTTCAAAATCAGTAAGAATAAGATGAAATCCCGTGGTGCCATTGCGGGAAAAACAGCTGCAGAAATATACGGTTTGGAGATTTTAAGTCCCTCCATTCAAACCATCAAAAATAACGTGACTCGTTTTGTGATTGTTCAAAAAGAGAAGCTGAAAAAGTCAAATAACATCAGTAAGGCGGCGTGGAAATTTGTATTGGATCACAAAAGAGGGAGTCTGGCCACTGCTCTGAATGTGGTAAGCGATTGCAACCTCAATCTGACCAAAATACAATCCCTACCGGTCATCGAAACCCCCGGTAAATACGCCTTTTTTGTTGATGTTACTTTCGATAAGCCCGAAGACTATTTTAAAGCCAAGTCACTTTTAGAAATAATGGCCACCGCCTTTAAGGTGTTGGGCGAATACCCTTCCGGAAAATAATGAAGGCAAGAAGATTAAATACCGTACAGGAATACTACTTCTCCAAAAAATTGAGAGCAGTGGCGGCTATGGTTGCAGAGGGAAAGCCTGTTATAAATATGGGTATTGGTAGTCCCGATCTTCCCGCCCACCCAAAGGTAGTCACCGCACTCAAGGATAGTTTTGATCATCCCAAGGTACACCAATACCAAAGTTATCAGGGACTTCCTGAATTGCGCCAAGCCATTGCCGATTTCTATCATAAACACTATAAGTACATCGCCGATCCCAATAGTGAAATCCTTCCTCTTATGGGGTCAAAGGAGGGGATAATGCACATCTCTATGGCTTTTCTCAACCCTGGTGACAAAGCATTGATTCCCAACCCTGGCTATCCTACCTATCAGTCCGTTACTCGACTGGTGGAGGCAGAACCCGTTTTTTATGATTTAAAAGCCGAACATCAATGGCAACCCGACCTGGAGGCTTTGGATCAAATGGACTTGACCAATGTCAAGCTCATGTGGGTCAATTATCCCCATATGCCAACGGGTGCCAATGTCCAAAAAGATACTTTTGAAAAATTAATTGCTTGGGCAAAAGAAAAAGATATTTTGTTGGTCAACGACAATCCGTACAGTTTTGTCTTGACCGATCAACCTCAAAGTTTGATGTCTGTCCCTGGGGCTCTGGAGGTTGGGATGGAATTGAACTCTTTGAGTAAGTCATTCAACATGGCTGGCTGGCGTGTGGGCATGGTTTTGGGAAATAAAGAAAACATCAATGCAGTGTTAAAGGTAAAGAGCAACATGGATTCTGGAATGTTCTATGGCATTCAGCAAGGAGCCATCGCTGCACTTCAGGCTCAAGAATCTTGGTTCAAAAACTTGAACGATATCTACCGTAAAAGAAGAAAGCTCATTTTTGAACTGGCCTCCCTTCTCAATACGGACTTCGACCCTCACAGTAGTGGATTATTCGTCTGGGCAAAAATGAGAGAAACCTCCAAATCCTCGGTGGAATACATAGAAGAAATTTTACAAAATCACCACATTTTTATAGCACCCGGTAGTATATTTGGCAGCCAAGGTGAAGGATATGTCCGCTTCTCCCTTTGCGTGGAGGAAGAACAAATCAGCAAAGCCATAGAAAGAATTAGGAAAGCATGAAAATAGGCATAATAGGCGTTGGATTAATAGGAGGTTCGTTGGCACTATCAGCCCGTCAACACATTCCCGATGTAGAAATTTACGGAAGTAACAGAAGCCAAGCCAATTTGCAAAAGTCTTTGGACTTGGGTCTGATAGATTTCAGATTGGAGGAGGCCATGATCAAGCAAATGGATGTTATTTTACTTTCCATACCCGTAGATATCGCATTGGAACGACTGGTTGATCTCATGGACGAAGTCAACGACAATGCATTGATCATGGATTTTGGATCGACCAAAGCGGCAATTTGTCAGCAAGTGGCCTTGCATTCCAAACGCGGACAGTTTTTGGCCACCCACCCCATTGCAGGTACAGAATATTCCGGCCCTGCGGCAGCATTACCCGACTTGTTTGAAGATAAAATTCAAATCCTTTGTGAGGCCCAAAAAACCCGTCCCGACCTGTTGGAATGGGCTCAAGATTGGTTCAAAAAAATGGGGATGAACCTCAGGGAAATGGACGCAGTAGAACACGACCAACACATTACCTATGTATCACATTTGTCCCACATCAGCTCCTATATGTTGGGTAAAACTGTAATGGAAAAAGAAAAAGATCAGTCCGCTATTTTTGATATGGCAGGCAGTGGGTTTTCCTCTACTGTACGTTTGGCAAAAAGTTCTCCCTATATGTGGGTTCCCATTTTCAAACAGAATAAAGAAAACATCAGTGAAACACTATCACAATACATCAACAATTTAAATCAATTTAACCAACTTTTGGATGCCAGTCGATTTGACGAATTACACGAGCAAATTCTCGAGATCAACAATATTCGCCAGATTCTAGAGGGCATTACCAATACCAAAAACAATAAGTAAAATGGAAAATAGTAAAGAAATGAGCAGTTGGTTGCACGATTTTGGACTCGAACATCCTTTGGTTATCGCTGGTCCCTGTAGTGCAGAAACCGAGGAACAAGTTTTGAAAATTGCACATGAACTGAAAGACACTGATGTAACCGTTTATCGGGCAGGAATATGGAAACCCAGAACCCGACCCGGTATGTTCGAAGGGGTTGGGGCCATTGGCTTGGATTGGCTCAAAAAAGTAAAAGAACAAACGGGTCTATTGACC
>JAACDY010000077.1 GCA_009936675.1 Bacteroidota bacterium | reverse complement strand
TTTGATGGCTGCCAGAGACCTTTCGGTCATTGCCACTCCACCCCCCAATCGCTACCCCATTGAGAGCGAAGTCGTTCGTTTCAGTGAGACCCTCATAATGGATGCCATTCGTTATGAATTGCAAAGAGGAGGCCAAATCTACTTTATTCACAATCGGGTAGAGAATATTCAGGAAGTTGCAGGAATGGTACAGCGACTGATCCCCGATGCGCGAATTGCGGTTGGTCATGGACAAATGGAAGGCAACCGATTGGAAAAAACCTTGCTCGGTTTTATGGAAGGACAAGCCGATATATTGATTGCTACAACCATTGTGGAAAACGGATTGGATGTTCCCAATGCCAATACCATTTTCATCAATAACGCTCAGAGTTTTGGACTCAGCGATCTACATCAAATGAGAGGAAGAGTAGGTCGAAGCAATAAAAAAGCCTTTTGTTATTTTATCACTCCACCACTGAGTGCCATGGCCTCAGATGCTCAAAAAAGAATCAATGCCATTTCCCAATTTTCGGAATTGGGAGCCGGAATTCAAATCGCCATGAAAGACCTTGAAATTAGAGGAGCCGGTGATCTGCTGGGAGGAGAACAAAGTGGTTTTATCAATGAAATAGGCTTTGAAACCTATCAGAAAATTTTGGAAGAAGCCATTGAAGAGTTGAAAGAAAATGAGTTCAAAACCCTATTCAAAGATGAAAAAAAGTCAAAGGAGAAAAACTATGTCAAAGAAGTACAAATTGACACAGATTTTGAAATTTTATTTCCAGATGAATATATAAATGTAGTAAATGAGCGATTGATTCTCTACAACGAATTAAGCGCCATAAAGGACGAAGAAGCTTTGAAGGGCTTCAAAAAAAATCTGGAAGATCGCTTTGGGAAAATTCCTCCGGAAGGAGAGGAACTTTTGAGTACACTTCGACTCAAATGGCTTGCTTCTAAAATGGGATTGGAACGACTCATCATTAAAAACAAAAAATGTGTGGGTTACTTTTTGTCTGATCAGCAGAGTGATTTCTACCAAAGTCCCCTCTTTAATCAAATACTGCTTGGGGTTCAAAAACAGCCCAAAAAATACAGTATGAAAGAAAAGCAAACCCGAAACGGCTTGCGACTTTTATTGGTTTTGGATCAGGTGCATACCGTAGAAAATCTACTGGATCAACTCAATAACTTAGTTGGTAATTAAAGGGATTTAAGGTTTTTGATCACCTCAAAAGCCACGTTGACCGAATCTTCATCCATCAGTATGGTAAATTCATTGGAAGTAGAAATAACTTCATTGATGTTGACCCCCTCCCAAGAAAGTCTTTGAAAAATAAAATAGTAAATCCCTGGGATTTTTACATTGTCATTGGGCAGTTTGACCGTGATGGCAGATAGGCTATCGATTTTGTCAATGCAAATTTCGTCACGGAATAAATCTTCAATCAAAGGAGCGATGTTGCTGCTGACCACAATATTTGATTCTCCTACCCCTCTAGAAGAGGTGTAGAAAATATCTTTTTTGTCTTTGATGGCGCTGAGGAACTCTGCCTGCGCCAGCAACAGGGTTTCGGAAAGCTTAAAGCAATAGTCGGTAAGAGAAGACCGTACAGTGATATCTCCCAGGTTTCTCAAGACATTGACAATCTTGTGGGTAGAAAGGAACTCCTCATTGTCTGAGATTCGTTTTAATGCCATCACGATGGCTCCACTTCTGGCAGGCTTACGCAATGCCTTTTCAATTTCGGGCTGAATCTCTCTTGCCAATGAGGTCAAGTTGATAATGCCCTGTGACAAGGCCGTGGACAAATAAGGCTTTGTCTTGACGTATTCCGATACTTGTGAAGCAATGGTTTTCAATGGAATATGTTTTATTTTTTTGCAAAGTTAATAATATTAAACATAATGTTTGTTTTACAACATTTCAACCAAAGGGGTAAAAAGCGTCTGTTATGTGGTTTTGCTCCCAATGGGTCCCATCGAAGACATAGGTAATCAGGTCAAAACGCACCTCGACATCCAGCTCTCTTGACTGAACAAAATGATCAACGGCCTCAACCAATAATTTAATTTTTTTGGGCGATACGGCCTGATCCGGTGAAAGTACAAAGCCAATGGTACGAGCTTTGACCTCTACAGCAACCAATGTATTTTCTTTTTGGACGATTAAATCCACCTCTGCCTTGAGGTAGCGATAATTCTTAGCCAAAAGGGTATATCCCGAATTTTGTAAATAAGATGCGGCGAGCTTTTCTGCCTTTTTTCCTAGATCGTGGGCTTTTGTCATGGTAAAATGGGCTTTGTTATAAGTTAAAATAAAATTCCATGCCGGGCAATAAAATCCT
Source organism: Bacteroidota bacterium (assembly GCA_009936675.1). Taxonomy (GTDB): domain Bacteria; phylum Bacteroidota; class Bacteroidia; order Flavobacteriales; family Flavobacteriaceae; genus UBA8316. Next base: position 4,540 of record JAACDY010000077.1, on the reverse strand, counting down.
TATTTTTGCCAAAAAATGTGCATGTCCTCGCAGCCAAAAAGATATACTGTTACTGCTGCTTTACCCTATACCAACGGTCCTATCCATATTGGCCATCTGGCAGGGGTTTATGTTCCAGCTGATATATATGTTCGCTATCTCAGACTGAGAAAAAAGGATGTAGCCTTTATTTGTGGGAGTGATGAACATGGTGTAGCGATAGCCATCAAGGCCAAAAAAGAAGGAAAAACACCTCAAGAAGTGATCGATCATTACGATCAAATCATCCGCAAGGCTTTTGACGGTTTTGGGATTTCATTTGACAATTACTCCCGCACTTCAAGAGCCATACACCACCAAACAGCGGGAGAAATTTTTAAACAATTAGATGAACAGGATCAATTTTTGGTCAAAGAAACCGAGCAACTGTATGATCCAGAAGCCAATACCTTTTTGGCCGACCGGTTTGTCATTGGAACTTGTCCCGTTTGTCAAAACACAGAAGCCTATGGTGATCAGTGCGAATCCTGTGGAAGCTCGCTCAATGCAACCGATCTCATAAAACCCAAGTCCACCCTTTCGGGCAGTATTCCCGAATTTAAAAAAACAAAGCATTGGTTTCTACCCCTCGACCAACACGAAGCCTTTATTGAAGAATGGATACTGAAAGGGCATAAAAAAGATTGGAAACCCAATGTTTACGGGCAAGTCAAATCATGGATCGACAATGGTTTACAGGCTCGCGCAGTTACCCGTGACTTGGATTGGGGCATCCCTGTACCGGTCGAAGGAGGGGCTGGAAAAGTACTCTATGTTTGGTTTGATGCTCCCATTGGCTATATCTCCTCTACCAAGGAATGGGCACAAAAGAAAAATATCGATTGGGAACCCTATTGGAAATCTGAAGATACCCAATTGGTTCACTTTATCGGAAAAGACAATATTGTTTTTCATTGTATTATTTTCCCCATTATACTTAAAAATACGGGGACATATATTCTTCCCGAAAATGTTCCAGCCAATGAATTCCTCAACTTAGAAGGCAATAAAATTTCCACCTCCAAAAATTGGGCAGTGTGGTTGCATGAATATTTGGAAGATTTCCCAGACAAACAGGATGTATTGCGATATGTGTTGACCGCCAATGCTCCAGAAACAAGAGACAACGATTTTACGTGGAAAGAATTCCAAACCCGAAACAACAGTGAGTTGGTCGCCATCTTTGGTAACTTTATCAATCGGGTAATGGTACTCACCCAAAAATACTACGATGGAAAAGTTCCTTCCTTGGGCCAGTTGAATGATGCAGACCAAGCAGCATTGTCAAAACTCAAAGAATTTCCATCTCTGATGGAAAAGCAAATCGAGCATTACCATTTTAGAGCCTACAGTCAAGAAGTGATGAATTTGGCACGATTGGGCAACAAGTACTTGGCAGAACAAGAGCCTTGGAAATTGATTAAGACCGATAAAGAACGGGTAGAAACCATCATGTTCACAGCACTTCAAATCGCTGCCGGACTAAGTATCCTCAGCGAACCCCTGCTCCCGTTTACTTCCCGAAAAATGATGGATATGCTCCATTTCAATGCTTCTTGGGAAGATGTAAGTGGAAATAATTTTCTTCTTGCCCCAGGACATCTTCTCGAAAAACCCCAATTGCTCTTTGAAAAAATTGAGGAGGAGGTCATTGAAAAACAATTGCAAAAATTAAAGAATAACCTAGCCCATGAAAACGAAAAAAATGATGTGGAGGAGGCACCCAAAGAGATGATTTCTTTCGATGATTTTACAAAATTGGATCTCAAGACGGGAACCATACTCGAAGCCGAAAAAATGGCTAAGACCAAAAAACTTTTGGTCTTAAAAGTTGACTTAGGTCACGAACAAAGGACAATTGTTTCCGGAATTGCAGAGAGTTATCAGGCCGAAGAGGTGGTGGGTAAAAAGGTTACGGTTTTGACCAACCTACAGCCTCGAACCATCCGTGGTGTGCAAAGTCAAGGAATGCTATTGATGGCAGAGGATGGAGAAGGACGATTGATTTTTATTTCCCCAGAAGACGACAACACCCCCAGCGGTTTGATCATCAGCTAAATCCACCCTGTGATAGCTGTTGCCTTTGATCCCATTTATGTATTGCCCCTTCCTGAAAACCACAGGTTTCCTATGGAAAAATACGACCTACTGCCCAAGCAATTGATGCACGAGGGCACTTGTGAACCCAAAGATTTTTTTTCACCTCAAGCCCTTGATGAAGAGATCGTAACAGTCGTTCACCAAAAGGAATATGTGGATCGTCTGATGCGAATGGAACTCAGCCGTTCTGAAATCAGAAAAATAGGGTTTCCTGTTTCCCAACAATTGGTAGAAAGAGAATTTATCATTGCCGGAGGCACTGTCGAAGGGGCATTGAAATCTCTTCAATCGGGCATCTCATTCAATATCGCCGGAGGTACACATCATGCGTATTCAACCCACGGCGAGGCTTTTTGTATGCTGAATGACCAAGCCATTGCCGCCCGATATTTATTAGATCGCCAACATGCCCAAAAAATTTTGATCATCGATTTGGATGTCCACCAAGGCAATGGAACAGCAGAAATTTTCAAGAATGAAGATCGGGTATTTACTTTTTCGATGCACGGCCAAAAAAACTATCCATTTAGAAAAGAACAAAGCGATTGGGACATTCCGCTGGAAGACAAAACAGGAGACGAACAATATCTGAATGTATTGAACGATTCGCTTCCACAACTTTTTGAGCAAGTAGATCCCGACTTCGTATTTTATCTATCGGGTGTGGATGTAGTGGCCACAGATCGATTGGGCCGGTTGGGCATGAGTCTAGAAGGCTGTAAACAAAGAGATGAACAGGTATTGGAATTTTGCCACAGACGTTCTCTCCCCATTCAGTGTAGTATGGGTGGTGGTTATTCTAAAGACATCAAACTGATCATAGAAGCACATGCGAACACCTACCGTGTCGCACAACGGATTTTTTAACGCCAGGTTTGACTTTTCATATTGAGAGTTGCCACAACAATGTCTTTTCGGCTAATTTGCCCGACCAATTGGTTTTTATCCAAGACAGGAAAACGTCTTCTGGTGGTTTTAAAAAACATTGACGCCGCTTCAAAAATAGTCTTATTAGCATCGATGGTATCCACCTCATTGGTCATAAAGTGGGCCACGGTTTTGTCGAGAATGGGTAAATTAAAATACCGACTATCTGAAATTTCTTTCATGCAGTCAGCTTCGGAAATTACCCCAATCAATTTCCCAGCATCATCTACCACTGGACCTCCAGAAATACGGTATTTGATGAATTTTTGCATGACTTCATGGATGGATTGGTTCTGTTTAAAAACCACCAAATCCCGTGTCATGATATCAGACACCAATAAAGTTTTGTTTGATGTTTTGGAGCGGGTCGCTCTTTGTCCCTGAAAGCTTTTAATCGGCATAACTCATTGTTTTTGTGTTTATTAAGATAGTGATTTTTAAAATATCATTTAATAGTTTTGAAAACTATCTTTGTAAAGGATCAAACAAAAACCAAGGAGCAATGAAAAAAATTGGAATATTGGGAGGTGGATGGTTGGGCTTAGCCCTAGCCCTAGAGGCTCAAAAAAAGGGGCATCAGGCCAAGGTAACATCGACATCTGAGGAAAGGGCAAAACAGCTTATTGATAAAGGATTAAACGCACAATTCCTCAAGCTAACCGAATCTACTGTCATGGGGGCCCTCGATTTTTTTAAAGATATTGACACGCTGTTCATCACCATCCCTCCAGGTCTGAGGAAAAATCCCCAACGCAATTATGTCGCCTTAGTAGAGCAAATCATTGAAAAAGTCGAAGCTTATAAAATTCAAAGGGTATTATTCACAAGCAGTACTTCCGTTTATGGTTTTCAAAAAGGGATCATGACCGAAACAAGTGAATTATTGGGGGATAGCCCTTCGGCACAACAAATCATTAAAGTGGAACAAAAGCTGTTAAACAACAAAAATTTTCAAAGTTGTATCGTTCGACTGGGGGGCTTGATAGGACCTGATCGACATCCTATTTTCACCTTGAGCGGAAAAAAAAAGCTCCCCAACCCTCTTTCTCCAATCAATTTTATCCATCAAAAAGATGCGGTGGCCATTCTGCTGAATCTATTCGAAAATTGGAACGAAAATAAAATCTATAATGCCGTAACGCCCTATCATCCAAGCCGAGAAGCCTATTACTCACAGATGGCAGAAATCGCACAGCTCCCTCCACCAAGCTTTGAAAAAAAAGGAACCACAAGAGGTTTTGTCAGCTCCGAAAAAGTATGTTCTGAACTGCATTATATATTTAAAGTGAAAAACTTGTTAATATTAAATTAGAGCATAATTCTTAAGACGCTTCAATTCTGTTTAAGTTTACAAAAAACAAAAATTTTGTCTGCTTCTTCAGAATACATTACAGTACTAAAAAAAATCCTTACTCTGCTCAAGAATTCAAAGCTAGAGTATTTAAAAGCTTCTGATGAGTCAAATCTTTCCAAAGACAAACGATATTTCAACTTA
>JAACDY010000076.1 GCA_009936675.1 Bacteroidota bacterium | reverse complement strand
CGGTTGCTGAAGACAATTTTACCGTTGAGGATGGTAGCTACAATTCTGGTATGAATTAGGCTTTCGATTTTAACCTCCATAATATCTTGATCCAAAATAATGAAATCTGCAAATTTACCCACCTCAATACTACCTTTTTCTTTTTCCTCAAAATTGGCATAAGCGGCCCAACGGGTTAATCCCAAAAGGGCTTCGTAGCGAGACAAGGCGTTTCTGGGTTGAAAAACTTGGGAAGACTTATCGCCGGGAACTTTTCTGGTAACCGCAGCATAGAAGGTCTCAAAGGGATTGATGTTTTCTACGGGGAAATCGGTGCCCAATGCCAAAATTCCAGCCCAATCCAACAAATCTTTATAAGCATAGGCACCATTGATACGCTCTTTTCCCAAGCGATCGATGGCCCAGTCCATGTCACTCACCGCATGGATGGGTTGAACCGAAGGAATGATTTTAATATTGAACCGAGGGAAATCTTCTTGGGCAATGAGCTGTGCGTGTTCTATTCTCCATCGGGGATCTTCTTTATTTATCAATGCCTGGTTGTAAACCTCCAAGACCGCCCGATTGGCAGCATCACCAATGGCGTGGGTGTTCATTTGAAAAGATTTGTCTGCCATTAGATTGGCCAAACGCATCAAGGAATCTTTGGAAATCAACAAGCTACTTTTGTATCCCTTTTGATCACTATAATCTTCAATCAAGGCCGCTCCTCTAGAACCAAGTGCACCATCGGCGAACACCTTTACTGAATTGACATTCAAAAAGTCGGTTTTGAGCTTCCCTTGACTGACAAAATGATTGATGGAATGAGGATTGTTCTCAATCATGGCATAGACCCGCAGTTTGAGCAAATTATTTTTTTGTAAACTATCAATCAAGTAGATGTCTTCTTTGGAAGCTCCTGCCTGATCAACGGTAGTCAAACCGTTTTCGAAACTGATTTCTTGCGCTTTGAGCAAGGCTTTGATTTTATCTTCTTTTGAAAACTCGGGAATGATCTTTTCGACCAATTGCTTGGCCTTGTCCACCAACACACCAGTGAGCTTTCCTTTTTGTTTTAGGATTTGCCCTCCCTCTATGGTCGTATTTAAATTGATCCCGGCTATTTCGAGGGCTTTTTGATTGACCAAAAAAGCGTGCCCATCAATGCGCTCCAAAACAACAGGAGTGTCGGGAAAAGCAGCATTGAGTTTTTGGTTGGAGGGCAATGAAGCATCGCTCCATTGGTTTTCATCCCAACCCGTTCCAACTATGAGTTTTTGATTGTATTTATTTTGGTGTTTTTTGACTATTTCTACAATTTGATCAATACTCTCCGCACCTCTCAAATCGGCCTTAAACTGATTTAGACCCAGTGAAAAAAGATGTCCATGGGAGTCAATAAATCCAGGGAAAATGGCCAGTCCTTGAGCATCGACAGTATTGGCAGGTTTGTACTTTTTAACCAACTCTTCTCCTCCTACTTCCACAAATTTGCCGTCTTTTACCACAAAAGCTGAGGCTATGTCAAATTCTGTATTGACGGTATAAATTTTGGCATTGTGAACCAATAAATCTACCCTCTCTGTACATCCTGTGGAGATACAAAATAAGATCAATAGAAAAAGGTAGTTTTTATTCATTTCGAAAAATATGAACACAAAATTAAACTAAAATAAATACTGTTAAAATATTTCGCTATCAGATTGCCGATTGTTATAGGTTTATATCGAATTTATACCGAATTCCTCCCAAATGTAACTGACTTTGATTTTGGTAATATGCCCAGCGAGATGTATTGTCGGATAGGATCACATTTCCTTCGTAGAATAAATCCCATTGGGCGTTGATTTTCCAAGTAATGGACGATGCAATACTAAAGACTGATCCCACAGACTCGATGGATTGAAAATTTCCACTACTATTTCCTGACAGGGGAACAGGGATATTCTTAATGGAATCCCTATCCCCGATATATCGTCCACTGGCTTGAAAAAATATTTTTCTACCCAATCTGAAATTGGCATTTAAATCAATGTTGAGCGAGGGCAGATTCCATACTTTTTGATCCCCTTCCCTTTTGTACTCATAGTATCCAGTTTCCAAACTGATTTTATTGTATTCACTTAATCGCATGGCGATCTGCGTTACGAATCCCATTTTTTCAACACTGTCATATTCCACTTCATAGGCGTTGGACAAACGATAGG
>JAACDY010000075.1 GCA_009936675.1 Bacteroidota bacterium | reverse complement strand
CCCCATTTTAAAATGCTTTTTAAAGACCTGCCGGAATTCAACCTTTTGGATCAAGACCAATTGGAGCGTTATTTTCAATCAACAGCCATAGATGTAGTGATCAATTGTGCGGCCTATACCGCTGTGGATCAGGCTGAGGATCAGCCCGAAGAGGCACAACAACTCAATGCTACGGCCATCAATTCCCTTAGTGAATTGTCCAAAGCCTATGGATTTAAGCTCATTCATTTTTCCACCGACTATGTCTTTGATGGTTCGGCCGATACCCCCTATGGTGAGGACGACCCCCTCAGCCCTTTGGGGATTTATGGCAAGACCAAAGCCGAGGGTGAGGCCCTGATGCAATCCGCCGGGATTGACGGTTGGATCATTCGTACTTCGTGGTTATTTAGCCCTTACGGCAAAAACTTTGTCAAAACCATATTTTCCATGTTGCAAAACAAAGACGAAATCAATGTGGTTGCCGATCAGACGGGAAGCCCGACTTATGCCATAGACCTGGCCGCCGCAACCCTCAAAGCTTTGGATCAAAAGCCCGCATTCGACGGGGTCAAAGTCTATCATTATACCAACAGTGGGCAGACCACTTGGTATGGATTGGCGCTTGCCATTCAACAACAGATCAATACCCATTGCAAAATTCATGTGGTGGATACGGCCACTTATCCCACCAAAGCTAAAAGACCTAAATATTCAGTCCTAAGTTGTGAAAAAATAAAAAAGGACTTTAACTTGAACCCACAAGCTTGGGAATCGGCACTAAAAGACTGCCTCAAAAAAATAGGATGAACAAAAAATCAATTTTAATCACAGGGGGAGCTGGATTCATCGGATCACATTTGGTCCGACGGATGGTCAATCAATATCCAGATACACAATTCGTCAATCTCGATGCCCTGACCTATGCCGGAGACACCGAAAAATTAAAGGACATAGCACCCCAACCCCATTATCACTTCGTTGAGGGCGACATCACCGATACGGCACTGGTCAAAAAGCTTTTTTCGCAATACGACTTTGACGGAGTCATCCACCTTGCGGCAGAATCACACGTCGATCAATCCATCAAAAACCCCTTGAATTTTGCCCAAACCAACGTTATGGGCACCCTCACCCTGTTGGAAACTGCCCGAAGAGCTTGGGAGGGAAATTTTGAAGGCAAACTTTTTTATCATATTTCCACCGATGAGGTATATGGTAGCTTGGGCGCAGAAGGTAAATTCCTCGAAACGACCGCCTATGATCCTCGATCACCCTATTCCGCCTCCAAAGCCGCCTCAGATCACTTTGTAAGGGCCTATTTCCACACCTACGGGCTGCCTGTTGTCCTCTCCAACTGCTCCAACAACTATGGGCCCGATCAATACCCCGAAAAACTCATTCCCTTATTCATCCAAAATATCATTCAGGAAAGGGCACTGCCCGTTTATGGTGATGGAAAAAATGTAAGAGATTGGCTCTATGTCCAAGACCATGTGGCAGCCATAGATTTGATTTTCCAAAAAGGCAAATTGGGAGAAACCTACAATATCGGTGGGAACAACGAGATCAAAAACATAGACATTGTCCACCAACTCATCGCCATTGCTGATAATTACTTGGGGCGACCCCAAGGCTACTCCCTCAAGCTGATCAACTATGTCACCGACCGTTTGGGACACGATTTTCGCTATGCCATCGATGCTTCTAAAATCAAAAAAGAACTGAACTGGGAACCCCAAACCGCTTTCGAAATCGGAATTGACAAAACCGTACACTGGTATTTAAAACATTTTAAGGCACTGCCCTAAAATGATAAGAAATTATCATTTACACCCCAGACCCTCTTTTGGGTCGAACAGATTTATACCAAGTCCTTGATTAGGCCTGATTTGATGCGCTAAATTAAATTTTTCAAACTTGTTTTTGAAGTCAAAATAACTATCTTTGCAATCCAAAATTATAAACTATGTACGCAATTGTAGAGATAGCAGGGCAGCAATTTAAAGTTGCGAAAGACCAAAAGCTTTTTGTACATCGTTTGCAAGACAAAGAAGGAAGCAAAGTTTCCTTTGATAAAGTCTATTTGCTTGACGATGGAAAAAAAGTGACTGTTGGCGCCCCGGCTATAAGCGGCGCAGCCGTAGAAGCGAAAGTCGTGGGTCACCTCAAAGGTGACAAAGTGATCGTTTTTAAGAAAAAACGACGTAAAGGATACCGTGTAAAAAACGGACACCGTCAGGCCCTAACGGAATTGATGGTAGAAAAAATTGTGGCCTCAGGTGCCAAACCTGCTGCTGCAAAACCCAAAGCTGAAAAAGCACCCGCCCCTGCTAAAGCCGCAGCCGCCAAAAAAGCGCCTGCCAAAGCGGAGGACAAACCCAAAGCTGCTAAAGCAGCACCGGCCAAAAAAGCACCCGCAAAGGCGGCTAAGGTCGATTATTCCAAAATGACCGTGGCTGAGCTGAAAGCTGCTGCCAAGGACAAAGGAATTAGCGGATATACCAGCTTGAAAAAGGCAGAATTAATTGCCGCTTTAAACCAATAAAAATCACCCTAAAAAAATAACAAAATGGCACATAAAAAAGGAGTAGGGAGTTCCAAAAACGGAAGAGAATCAGAATCGAAACGCTT